>CBDTVJ010000614.1:0-2459 GCA_965363655.1 uncultured Halieaceae bacterium
TCCCGGTCCTTGTGCCTGCCCGTTGCGCTGGATGGGTGTACCAGGCCATCCCCCAGTAATCTTCCAATGCGCTCGCCTGAACGTTTGGATAAAGTGGCCGCAATGGCATAGTGTTTTATGCCCCCTGCCAGTGGCGTGGGCTGGCGACGGTCGCTATTGTCTTCGTGTTCGTCATGGTGCTGCCAATCGTCATCGGAGACGTTTCCATGGCGCAGGTCGGTAATGCCGGCGCTTCGAATCCGGCCGAGTGCCGATAGTGGTGCCGTATAGGGGCTGTAGGTCAGGCTCTTCTGTAGCCAGTAACCACCGCGTTCCATGATGGCGCCATGATGGGGTGTCCCAACATAAACAGCCTTGTCGACCTTGCTCAGCCAGGTGTGGCCCTCTTCTTTTGCTATGTGCATGGCACTTCGCGTGAGAAGCCCACCCATGCTGAATCCGATAAAAGTGATTGAGTCGACTGGGACCGGCCATGTCTCCAGTAAGCCCGTCAGCTGGTTGCAGAGTTCCCGCCCATTGGTTGAGACATTGCGGCCAGAGTTGTAGAGAACGTAGACAGGTGTGTAATCGTTATTCTCTGCCAACTCCTCGGCATGGTTGTGCTGATGTGAGGTCCACTCGCGATCATTCATGCTAAGGCCGTGTACCAGGATCAGAAGACGCCTTCCTGGGGAAAAGCCATCTTCCGTCAGAGCATTGGGTTGCGGGTGAATCTCGACAGAACGTTTTTCTACCTCAAATAAGCTGGAGAAGGGTATTTTTTTCCCGACAGATGTTTCCTCAGGCGGAGCTAGAGGCGGAAGTAGAACGCGGAGTCGCATCGGGATTGCGAGTGTGTTGCCCCTTCTCGCCAGGTGATCCCCGCAGACACCGTTCAATGCTGCGATCACTGCCTCGCGGTGGGGCCCTGGCAGCCAAGTTCGGTCGAGGCCTGGCGTGACACGTCCCAATACCCAGTTAGAGGTGTCGCGTGTCGCTCCATTGATTCTTCTTATCGACTTATGTACGAAACCAGCAATTCCCTGAGCGGGGCCCTCTGGTGCCTCGCCCAGTGGCCATGGTGTGGCAGTGATATTGCGGTACATACCTTCAACGATATGCGTCACAGCATCTGTTGCGTCGAATGCCAGATTTGCGCTACCTCGCAGTGTCTTTCCAGTTTCCATAGTGTGTTTCTCTTAATTCTTGCTACTATTTGGTATGGCCACATGGCGCAATTCTTCTTCACCGTACTGTCCCAATATTTTATCCAGCGCCAGAGCTATTTTGCTGCTGAGTTTAATGCGTTCCAACTGTGGCCAGGTCGCGAGTTCACCCTGGTGTTCCAAATCTATTAGTTCCTGTTCAGATAAATGGCTCATTATCTTGCGCAAGTCGAATTTCCGAAAATCTGGATAGATGTTGATGTCGGCCTTGTACTTCTGCTTGAGTAGTGAGTTGACCATGTTCATCAGCAGGCTAAAGCGCGGCCATTGTTGCGTGTAGTTGCTGCTCACGGTACTTCCCAGCTTTGCCAGGCCTGTCGCTCCCTGGTGGAGGAAATAGCGTAAAACACCGGGTATCTGTGTTTGATCACCGTCGATGTCTTTACTTACTAAAGCGATGGGGTTTATCAGGCTCGCTATATAGAGGTTGACACCGTAAAGCCGGGCGAGCCGTTTTGCCGGCAGGTCGTCTGTGACAGAACCATCTACCCAGCGCCTGGTTGGTAAATAGGGTTGGGGCTCTCCGTGTATATTTTTTGCCTGGAGCATCACCGGCGGATATACGCCGGGGACTGCGCAGGAGGCCATGACTGCTGTGCGTATATAGACATTGGGGGATGCTATAGCATTGAGCAATCGAGAGGTCTGATGCAGGTCGGCGGGAGCAACCGAGATGTTGATGTTTCTGCCGGTCAGTTCGAGGGCTTCCTGAAAGGTCAGGTCGGGCACCATAAACTCGACCATCTCCTCGAGATCACGTACGTTAATCAGGGAGTGATCGCCTAGCAGTAATTTACTTATCCCCCCGGTTTCATTTTTTGCCTCATACACCAACGCATTTTGAGAGACTAATTCTTCGAGTTTTTCGTCGGTATGGGTGCCGAGCACCGCTGTTACTAGCGACCCTGCGCTGGAACCTGATATTACGTTGGGCAGCAAGTTATTCTCGAGAAGAGCTTTTACTACGCCTCTATGAAAATGGCCCCAGGCACCACCGCCGCTTAACATAAGCGCGGTGCGACCGTAGGAGTGGCTGGCGCGGTGGAAAAAAATCAGCTTATCTTCGCGACTGATTATGCTCTCGTCCAGTTGTGCAAGGTGTTCGAGTGCGTCCACGATCTCCCCGACGTATTCCTCGATCAGAGTCTTGGTGCCGAATTTGGAAGGTCGATAAAGGGTGGCCTTGCCCATGCCGCCCATATTGCCATGAATGCCCTCATTCAGTGTGAACATCAGGGCGTGATCATCCTGATT
>CBDTVJ010000615.1:0-2458 GCA_965363655.1 uncultured Halieaceae bacterium
GCGGATAGTTGCCCCATTCATCCATGGCTTTCTGATCCGGGATGACCTGGGTGCTGGACGCGATCAAGCGGACCTCTGCCGGCACGCGTAGCTGCGCCTCGAGCCACTCCCATTGCGCGTCGCCGAGCAGGGTGACGTCAGGGTCCTCGTTGGGAAGATAGTTCCCCATGGAGCCGGACAGCCCCGCCGCCTCTTTCTGTTCTTTGGTGCGCGGATCCTTAACGAATGGGCCCTTGAACCAACGGGTGTCGAGCAGGATGATCTGCACCCGTTTTCCCGGGGGACCGAAAACGCGCGCGTCGTAGATGCCCGGTGTCGTGCGGCGTTCGGAATCCTCCGGCTCACCGAAGAAATCCAAGAAGACCGCCTTGGCCGTTTCCTTCAGCTCGAACTCTGCGCCCCCATTGTGGGAGCCGTAATCGTGGTTGTCCCAGGTCGCCATAAACGGGACCTTCTCGCGTAGGGCCGCGAAATCCGGGATGGAGGCCAGCCTGTCCCAGTCCCTTCGCAGGGACTCCTCGGTGGGCGTGAAGGGCTTGGTCCCGTCGAAATCGCCGTAGATCGCGTCACCCAGGAACAGGAACAGATCCGGCCCCTGTGCTTTAATGGTGTTCCAGATGGGTTGCGGCTTCCACTGCATGGCACAGGAGCCGAACGCGATGCGCGACACCACGCCAGCCGGCGGCTGCTGCCAGTCCGACAACGCAGACACAGATGATGAAAGAAGCAGCGCCGCCGCGGCAACGGTGCGGATCGTCAGACGCGGGAACATCTTGGTAAGGAAAATCACAGGCAGACAAAGCCTCGTCGGTTGTTCGTAACGACAACATGCGGCGGGGCGCCAGGGCGCCCCGTTCAAGCGCATGCTTGTATCGTCGATCAGAGCGGATACTGCCCACGTGTAGGCGGATTATTGACTGGCTTGAAGTGGCGCTCAGAGTATACGCAGATATCGAGAGGGTCGCCGTCAGCCTCTTCAACTTCGCCACACAGGGCGGCAACACGCTTGCCACAATAGGTTTGCGGAATGAACCCGTAGAGTGTGGGAGGATGCGATGTGGTGCGCTGGGGCCGATCCACCATCAGGAAGCCGGTGGTTTTGTCGATTTCGTATTTCACCACGTCCATCGGTGTCATTTCGATAAAGGCCTGGACCACATTGGACTCTGCGCCCTCAGGCCGCGGTGCCAGTCCGTGCCAGGGATGCCTGCGCCAGCGGTTAAATTCACCATGTTCGTACATATCAACTCCATCCTATTGTAATCGTGGACGCGCGGCAGAGCCACGCCAAGTGGGCCCCGGTGCCAGCCTGATTCTGGATCGGTGGAGTGCAAAAAGCAGCGAATAACCCGGCCCGCAAAAAGCGAGTCGCCTGACATCCAAAGCTGGGAAAGGGCGCCCAGTATAATGCCACAAATGCAGCTCGGTTGCAGGTAAAACCTGCAGCACGGGCACAGATAGCGGCCTTCGCGCCGCCTGGGCTTGTCGCTATGACTAGTGGGTGGTGACCGGCGCCAAATCCGCCAACAAGGACTGGCGTACCGCCGGCGGCACAACTTCGCTCTCTATCAGCATATTGGCGTGGTCGATGCCTGCGAAGAGCTGCGCGCCCTTCTGCAAGGCCGCCACCATGTCACGCCCCAACTCGAAGCGCATGAAATGTACAGTTGAGGTGCGCTCACCGTCGCTGCGCTGCAGGTCCTCATCGGCAATGGCATAAACCCGGTCACAGCCGTCGACTTGCATCCACACCTTGTCCTCAATGCCCACCAACTGGGTCACCATATGCTGGCGTTGCTCAACATCGCTATACTCGAGCATAAAGGTCGCTTTCCAGTTGGAGCCATCCGGGATCAACGGGTTATAAGCCTCCAACTCCTCTTCGATTCCCGCCGCTTCAAACACTTTCTCGATGCGCAGCATTTCCTGCACCTGGTAGCGAATCGTCATCTGGTCTTCAAAATACAGGTTTGCGTGCTCATTCAGTGACAGCCGGCGATTCTTCTTGTGCGCCATGACCTCAGTGCGAAATTGCTTGCGCTGCTCTGCGTACTGTTCCAGCGACCACAGGTCGCTGCGTGCTAATTTCTTCATCATTTACTCCGCGGCCGGCAAGCCATAGGCCATTCTTAAAAGGGTGATAGGATGCTCGGGCTTATCGACGCGCTCGGCCAGGTTGGCAATATGCGTCGCCGCCATCGGGCAGTCGCTGGCAAAGTAATCTGCCTGCTGTTGATCGACCTTGCGCACCACCGGGCGCGCAATCTTCACAGATTTGTCGTGAGTCTCCGCCCGCACCGCATAGGTGCCGTCGTGGCCCGAGCAGCGCTCGATGGTATTGACCTGGGTACCAGCGACCATATTGAGGATATCCCGCGCCTTGATGCCGATTTTCTGCACGCGTAAATGGCAGGCCACCTGGTAGCTGATGTCGCCCAATTCGGTGGTGAATTCAGTG
>CBDTVJ010000616.1:0-2455 GCA_965363655.1 uncultured Halieaceae bacterium
CGCCCCACCGTAAAGGCGAACCAGGCGCTGCAGTTCACCTTCGATACGACGGGCTTCTGTCTCGCTGGCGCTGGCAGTTCCGGCCAACTGGCCCAGTCGGCGAATGCTTTGGGGTACATCCGACAGTTGCCGCAGTTCGCTGACGTAGACGGGGATGCCCAGGCCTTCCAGCTTTGACAGGGTTTGCATGCCATTGCCCGAACCCCACATGACCACCAGGTCAGGCCGCAGGGCCACGACCTGTTCCAGACTGAAGGCATTGTAGGAGCCAACTTCCGGTATCTGCTTTGCCGCGGCGGGAAAATTGCTATAGCTGACCACCCCGACCAGCCGCTCACCAGCCCCGGCGCTGTACAGGTTTTCAACGATATGCGGCGCCAGCGCCACTATCCGCTCTGCGGGTTGGGCAAGTGTTACCTCACGACCGGCGAAGTCCTCGACGGTGATTGCCTGGGCGCTTATTGCGAGGCAACAAGTCAGCCATAGAGTCAGGGCGAGTTTCATTCGAGCTCGGCTCGCAGGGGCGTGATCACAGGGTAGTTGTGCCGTGGATGCCGCTCTATGGCGACATCAACCTGGAAAACCTGCCTGAAAAGATGCGGCGTCAGAACCTGCTCCGGTGGTCCCAGGGCTACCTGCTGTCCTTTATCCAGCACCAGTACCTGGTCGGCGATGCTGGCGGCGAGGTTCAGGTCGTGTATAACCAGCACCACGGCGCAACCGCGCCGCGCCAGCAATTTCACCGTGGACAGCATTTGTTGCTGGTGGGCCATATCCAGTGCTGAAGTGGGTTCATCCAGTAGTAACAGTTTGCCGTCCAGCGAGGATTCTTCCCACACCTGGGCGAACACCCGCGCCAGTTGCGTGCGCTGTTTTTCGCCGCCGGAGAGCTGGGTGTACAGCCGGTCACGTAAGGATGCTGTGTCGGTTAGCTGCAGCACATTTTCCAGGATCTCCCGGTCGCGTACGCGGCCGCTGTTGTGGGGAATACGGCCCAGCAGAAGCACTTCTTCGACGGTATAGGGGAAGTTGAGCAGTGACAGCTGCGGCAGTACCGCTAAATGCTGCGCCCGCTCCTCCAGTGGCCAGTCGCCCAGAGGGTGCTCACGAAAGGCGAGACTTCCAGCGCTGCACTGTACGTCCCCTGCAATCAGCCGCAGCAGACTGGATTTTCCCGCACCGTTGGGACCAGCCAGGGCAAGGACACTGCCGGCCTCCAGGGTGAAATCAATATTCTCCAGCAGTGCATCGCCCCAGGGCGCAGCGCTGACCGCACGCAGTGCCAGCGTGCTCACGACTGCATCCCGTAGTGATGGCGGTTACGCAGTAGTGAAATGAAGAAGGGCACGCCGATGATGGCGGTAATCACACCAACAGGCAGTTCCGTGGGCGCGACCAGTACCCGTGACAAGGTATCTGCCACCACCAGTAACACTGCGCCAGCCAGGGCAGAGGCGGGCAGTAGCTGGCGATGATCCGGGCCCGCCAGCATACGCACGATATGCGGTACCACCAGGCCGACAAAGGCGATGGTGCCCACTATGGCGACCGAGGTGCCGACACCTATTGCTACCCAGGTAATCAGCGCAATTTTAACCTTGTCGACCCTGATGCCAAGATGACGCGCCTCGGATTCACCCAGTAGCAGGGCGTTTAATGCCCGGGCGTAGCGCGGCAGTATCAATAACAGCACAGCGCTCACCGCAGAGGCCACTACCAGTCGTGGATAGTTGGCACCGTCCAGTCCGCCCATTTTCCACAGGCTGATGCGGCGCAGCATGTTGTTGTCGGCGAAGAATTCCAGCAGGCTACCCACTGCACCGGACAGGGCGGTAATTGCGATACCGGCGAGCAGCATGGTCGCTACGGAAGTGCCGTTGGGTGAGGTGGCCAGGCGGTATACAAACAGTACAGCGACAACACCGCCCCCGAAAGCGCCAGCGGACACCAGGGTCAAACCCATATAGCCTTGTAACAGCTTACCTCCCGTGACGATTACCAGGGCGGCACCCAGGGATGCACCAGCGGTCACGCCAATGAGTGAAGGGTCTGCCAGGGGGTTGCGAAACAGGCCCTGCATGGCAGCGCCACTCATGGCCAGGGTGGCGCCCATCACGGCCGCCAGCAGTACCCGGGGTAGGCGAATCTGGCCGACAATCACGGCCGCCTGGTTGCCGCCCTCACCCCGCAGGGTATCGAACAAACCAGCTGACACTTCGGCCAGGGAAAGACTGACTGCACCACTGGACAGGCCCAGGGCTATGGCGCAGGGCAGAATGAAGAACAGTGCAGCGATCAGGAGTTTCGCGCGCTGTTCACGGGGTCTCTTAATAGTCGACGCCCTTGCGCGCCATGATGCCGGCCTTGAACGCGTGCTTGACCTCCTTCACTTCAGACACCGTATCCATAATAGCCTGCAGCGCGGAACCGCCACCGCGGCCTGTCACCACAACGC
>CBDTVJ010000617.1:0-2454 GCA_965363655.1 uncultured Halieaceae bacterium
CTCTTCCTGTATTGACTTCCAACCGCAGCGGTATGAAAGAAGTGGTTGGTAACAGTTCTTGTGGAGTACTGATTGATCCCGAGGATGAGCTGGATATCGCCGAGGGATTTCAGTACCTGTCGGCCTGTTCGGAAGCGGACTTGTGTGATATGGGCTCAGCAGCGAGACAGCGGGTGCTGACACAGTTCAGTGCAGCTAGAATGGCAGATGACTACGCTAATCTCTACCGGGAAGTTCTGTCCGAGTAACCCCAGTTCATTTACTGGCTAGGGATAGTTAAATCAAAAAAACATCATGGCGTGCCAACTTGTCATTCGAAGCCGCTACAGTTGATGGTAGACACAGCTGTCAAAAGGGTAATGTAATGAACTATCCTCATCTACGCACGCTAGTGCGTCGAGTGTGTCGGGTGGAATCGATATTTTTTTGGTGAGATGGGGATGTGTTTGACTATGGCATCTGGGCACTGGCGATCAACTTTGGTGTCAGCTTGCCCACTGGTAGTGGCTTCAACACCAGCGATGGGTACGACCCGGATTTCAATTTCCTCTACGCCTGGGACATCGACGAGCGCTGGAACCTGAACGGCAATTTCGACTTTGCGAGCGAATCACAGGGCCAGTCAGAAGTAGGGCCATTGTCAATCTTGGGATTGTGTTCAACCACGATGCTGTTTATTCTTGCACCATGAAAATTGTCTCTCTCATGATCGCGTTGACGGCTTGCAACAGCGCTTTCAGTATAACCTTCGATCTGCCCAGCGCGGAGTTCGATCTGATTGGCTTCATTCAGCAGGTTGATGCCCAGCAAGAAGACACGCTGCTTGATGTTGCTCGTCATTACGGGATTGGCCAGGAAGAAATTATTCGCGCCAACCCCGATGTTGATCGCTGGCTGCCAGGGAAGGGTACTCAGGTCATCATTCCATCTCGCTATATATTGCCAGATGCGCCACGAGACGGGCTGGTGCTCAACTTGCCAGAGATGCGGCTCTACTATTTTCCTGAAGTGGAGATAGCCGGTTTGACACCGCAGGTTCAAACGTTCCCGGTCAGTATCGGGCGAATGGATTGGGCTACGCCACTGGGCTCGACCAAAATCGTATCAATGCGAAAAAACCCCGCCTGGCGCCCTCCGGAGTCAATTCGTCGGGAACACGCTGCAAAGGGTGATCCATTGCCTAGAGTCGTTCCTCCCGGGCCGGACAATCCCCTGGGCCAGTATGCAATTCGGCTGGGGATACCGGGCTACCTGATACATGGTACAAACAAGGCTTTGGGCGTTGGTATGCGGGTTTCCCACGGCTGTATTCGCATGCTGCCAGAAGATATAGAAGTGCTATATCCCCACATTTCAAAAGGAATGCCTGTTCACATTATTAATCAGCCGGTGAAGGTCGGCTGGTATGGAGGTGATCTATACCTGGAGGTGCACCCAACACTGGAGGAATATCCCATGGACGCAGCCGCTATGGAAGCTGAGCTGATCATGGTGTTGGATAAGGCACTGTCCAAGCGGTCAGGGGAACTGGATGAGGCGGTGCTTGCTACAGAAATAAGCCAAAAAAGTGGTTTGCCAGTGGTGATATCTGTTGGCACTTGACCAGGAAAAAAACGGAATTACATAAGCTGTTGGCTCAAATGCAGGGGCCGTTTTCCGAGATATAGACTGTGATCACAAGTAAAAATCAGCGGCGCGAATCAGTGGATTAGTACTCGTGTTCCAGGATTCACCCATTGCGCCAGTTCCTCCACCTGCTCGTTGGTTAGGGCTATACAGCCGTTTGTCCAATTGAAACGCTGGTGGACCTCGAGATTGCCGGCTCCGAGACCATGGATTCCCAGGTGTCCGCCGAGACTGGTGTTCTGGGGAGGAGGTCCGCCACGATTGAAAGCCTTCATCAGCGTGTCATGTTCAGCTGCAGTGATACGTCCATTTTCGAAGGCTCGCCTGGCGTGGTCCTTATTGGGGTAGTTGATCGGCATAAATAGATCGAAGCGTTGGCTGGTTCTGACGTCAGTGATAGTGAAATCGCCTAGAGGGGTCTGTTCATCATTTAACTGTCTATTCCAGGAGGCTCCGTTGCTGCCAATGGCAATATTCTGAAAGATTATTGCCCTCGTCTGGCCCTGCATGACAGTCAGACTTGACGCCTTGGTATCGATATCCAGCCAAATTTCTGTGGAGCCTGCGGCTGCTTTGCTGAGCGAAGCGAATCCGGTGACCACGATAAAAGCTACGAGAAGCGCTGAGAGAGCCGGCTTCGTGACCCGCAGCAGCACAATCCCCAAAAAGATCAATGCAAGGAGAATGCCGACCACCAATGGAAGGTAAGACCAGATCAGGGATTCGAGCATGGCATGAGCGTCCTGAATAGTAAAAATAGCTATTATGAATAGATGATCTCTGTAAATGTCGCAGGTAGCAAGTCCGATTCCTGTAAAGGAAGCCCAA
>CBDTVJ010000618.1:0-2437 GCA_965363655.1 uncultured Halieaceae bacterium
ATCCAGGCTCACGAGATCGCCCAGCGCAAACTGATGGATTCATTTATCGAACTCATCGCTGCGGCAATCGACGACAAATCATCCTACACAGGTGGGCATTGTGAACGGGTACCGGAGCTCGCCATGATGCTGGCTCAGCAGGCCTCGGAGAGTGCTCTTCCCGCTTTCACGGGCTTCAGTCTGGAAACAGAAGATGAATGGCGCGAGTATCGCATTGCTGCGTGGTTGCACGATTGTGGCAAGATCACCACGCCTGAACATATCGTAGACAAGGGCAGCAAGCTGGAAGCTATCTACAATCGTATTCACGAGGTAAGAATGCGTTTTGAGGTGCTGTGGCGGGACGCGGAAATTGACTATTGGAAACAACTGGCCCAGGGACAGGGTGAACAGGCTGAACTCGCCCGAGAGTTGGGTAGCGTACGGGATAAACTGCAGCAGGATTTCGCTTTCGTAGCGCAATGCAATGTCGGAGGGGAGTTCCTCGACGAGGAGAAGCAGGATCGACTTCGCTCTATAGCAGGGACAAGGTGGCAACGGTATTTCAGTGATCGCATAGGCTTGTCACCCCTGGAGGAATTACGCCAGCGGGAAAACGACGAGGAACTGCCCGCCACAGAACTACTCCTGAGTGACAAGGCCGAACATATTGTGGAGCGCGAGCAATCCACGAGCTACCCCCCGGAACTGGGCATAGACATGGATGTTCCAGAGCACCTTTACAACTTGGGCGAAGTCTACAATCTATCCATATCCAGGGGCACACTCACAGCAGAAGATAGATTCAAGATTAACGAGCATATGATCAGCACGATCAAAATGCTTGAAAGCCTGCCTTTCCCCGATGAACTGAAGAATGTTCCCCGTTATGCATCCACGCATCACGAGACGATGAAGGGTTCCGGCTACCCAAGGAAACTGGGTGGAGAGGAACTGAGTATTCCCGAACGCATACTCGCAATAGCCGACATATTCGAAGCGCTCACCGCTTCAGACCGACCCTACAAAAAGGCCAAGCCTGTTAGCGTCGCTATAGATATCATGCACACTATGGCCCTGGAAAATCATATCGATAAGGACTGTTTTGAGCTTTTCCTGAGAAACAGGGTTTACCTGCAGTATGCCGAGGAGTTCCTCCCGGCCAGCCAGCTTGACGAGGTAAATATAGAGCAATACCTCACGGCCTAGTGTAATAGGCACTGCTGTATTGTAAGGAACCATGGCGGTAAAACTTGCGCTGTCCTGGCTTATAGTAATGGTACAAAGGTCGCACACCCTGGGGGCAATAGTGGCCGACCAGGCTTTTGCGCGTGACGCCTTGCGCGGTGATTGGAGAGCCGCCGTGTGCAAGGCTTGCGTGCCACAGCAAAACATCACCCTTGCGGGGAAGAAATGTTGCCTTTTTTATACCTCGCCTGTCGGCTTCTTCATTCAGCCAGTCAAGCCAAATTTTCTCCTGCTCCTTACCATCGCGCTCCTCATCAAAATGCTTGAAGTACTTACTGAATAGAAAGTCATCCCAGTGGTGGCTACCCGGATAATAGGCCAGCTCACCCGCTCCAGGTTGTACATCTTCCAGCGCAATCCATACAGCCGCCAGTTTCTGGGGCGAGTTCGTTATGACATAGGCCGTATCCTGGTGGATAGGCTGCCCGGACCCATACTGGAAATTCAGGCTTTGCGTGAGTATTGGGTCAGCTTCAAAAACCATCTTCATGAAGTTAACGATCTTGGAGTCCAGCAAAATGCGCCGCGCAGTCTCAGAAAAAACGTAATAATCGACAATGCGGATGCTGTTGGCCGGGGTAATAAGCTCGGGGGCATACGGCTGGGGCCCCTCAAGTTTGGCCCCGGTCATTAACAAACCCTGGGGATGACCCTGCGGCAGCCCTTCAAGCTCCTGCACAAGCTGGTCAATCAGGTCGTGACTGATGAGATTCTCGAAGATCACATAGCCATCTTTACGCCACTGGTGGAGATCATCGCATTCTTGCTGAGACAGACCCAGGCGCTGCTGTTTAAGGTGCAATTTGTCCGGGAAATCTGACCTGTCCGTCCACATCCCACCAAAACGGGAAGGGTAAGACTTGGTGGACAACAGCTGCTTACAATAATCGACGTTAAAGGTCGCCAGATTAAATAGCACCCGATACAGAAAGTGATTGCCCTGAATCAAACGTTTAAGACGGTAAATAATGCTTCTCATAATATCAGCTTACCAAATCCTCTTTGGCCAGGCTCCACAATACTGTTCCCGTTTTTGACCCATAAAAAAATCCCGTAGCACGATGTACTACAGGATTTGGTATTAAAGCCTGGCGATGACCTACTCTCACATGGGGAAACCCCACACTACCATCGGCGATGTACCGTTTCACTTCTGAGTTCGGGATGGAATCAGGTGGTTCCAGTACTCTATGGTCGCCAGGCAAACTGG
>CBDTVJ010000619.1:0-2420 GCA_965363655.1 uncultured Halieaceae bacterium
GCAACTGGTGGGCTGCTCCCAGTGGCGATATGACCTGGGCACGCCCCTGTACTGTATCGAACTGCCCCGGCCGGAAGACAATATTTCCCTGGCCGATGCCCTCGCGCTTTTCGGCCCGCCCCTACGTATGTCCGCAGCCGACTCCGGTTTTGTGCTGGCCTGGGAGCACTGGCACATTCGCGAAAATTCACTGGGCATAAGTCTGGGTGTAATGGGCGCCGATTTCTTATCGGCGGATTGGGGAGAGATGCGAGCCAAGGGCGAGTTCGTGTTACTCACCTTTGACAGACAGCACAGCCTGACCAGCGCCACCCGCTCGGACTGGGACAATTATGGCGGCGGTGGCAAGGCCATCCAGCCACTAGTCAGTTTTGTTTCTGTGGTGGATGCGGGTGACCTCACCGAATTTATGCCTCAGCACCGCTGGGGCGCAGCGTTTTTACAGCCACTACCCGCGGCGACCAATATCCCTTCCAGCCCCAATTCAGGGCAGAACGGCCTGGAGCAGCGTGGCACGCCTACCACTATTGGCCAGCGTGCGCTGGAATTACACTAGCCAGGCATAGTGTTGCTGCCAGCTTCCCTTTCCCCTGCGCTTTCCCCACCCCCGGCAGACGCGCAACGACAAACCGCCCTCCAGTGGTATAAGCTGAACCCATGATTGCCCTGCTGCCACCGCTAATCGTCCTTATCGCCGTCGGACTCTATTTCTACTTCACCCGGTGGCGCGACCAATGGGTTCGCAGCCGCCCCTTCCCGGCTGAGTGGCTGTCCATCATTGAGTATGCGCTCCCGCTGTACCCCTCCCTGTCTGCGCAAGAGCAAAAAAAGCTGCAACAACTCATGCTGCTGTTTATCGCGCGTAAACGCTTCTACGGTTGTAACGGCCTGACCATCACCGATGAAATCAGGGTCACCATAGCCGCCCAGGCCTGCCTGCTACTGATCAACCACGGGTGGTCTCTCTATCCCAAATTACAGTCCATACTGGTGTACCCCACGGCCTTTCGTGTAGAGCGGGAGCAACACCAGGCTGATGGCACAGTAACCAGTGGAGGACACAACCTGCTGGGAGAATCCTGGAGCAACGGCCGGGTGATACTGTCCTGGGATGATGTCGAGCACGGCGCGACGGATTTCACCGACGGGCAAAATGTCGTGTTACACGAGTTCGCGCATCAGCTGGACGCGGAATCCGGATCGACCAACGGCGCACCCGCGCTGCGGTACAATACCTACAAATCATGGGCCACCGTGTTTTCTGATAACTTCGAGGACTTAAGGGCACGCAGTTCGAGGCGGCAGGAAACTGTGATAGACGAATACGGCACCACTAACCCGGCTGAATTCTTTGCTGTGGCGACGGAAACGTTCTTCGAACAACCGCATCAATTGCACAAAAGACGTCCGGAATTGTACGAGGAAATGAGCCAGTATTACCGCGTGGATCCGAGGTTATGGCACCAGCTGTGACGCAGAGGCGACGCTTTCTTATTCTCGCGGTTGTTCAACCTGAAAGCCCTCTCGCAGTAACAGGCGCGATTTACGTGCGGTTGAAAGATCTTCAGCCACCATTTCCTGTATCATTTCGTCGAGAGTAGTTTTTGGTTCCCAGCCAAGAACCGCCTTGGCCTGGGTTGGGTCTCCCAGTAATGACTCAACCTCCGCCGGGCGATAATAACGCTCATCCACTCCTACCATCACGTCACCTGGCTTGACTACAATATCCGGGTCGGCAATGTTGGCATCTATGGCGACTACCCGACCCAATTCATCCAGGCCATGGCCTTCAAAGGCCAGTGTAATACCGAGCTCGTGGGCTGCCCTCACAATGAAATCTCGCACTGACGTTTGTTGACCGGTTGCTATTACAAAATCCCTGGGGTCGTCTTGTTGCAGCATCAACCACTGCATTTCCACATAGTCACGGGCGTGTCCCCAGTCTCTCAGGGAGTCCATATTACCCATATACAGGGGCTGTTCGAGTCCCTGGCTAATGTTAGCCAGGCCCCGGGTAATTTTGCGAGTGACGAATGTTTCGCCCCTGCGGGGAGACTCATGATTGAACAGAATGCCGTTGCAGGCATACATACCATAAGCCTCGCGATAATTAACGGTAATCCAGTAAGCGTATAGCTTGGCTACACCGTAAGGCGACCTGGGATAAAATGGTGTCTTCTCACTTTGCGGGGTCTCCTGCACCAGGCCATACAACTCAGACGTTGAAGCCTGGTAAATACGGGTCTTTTTCTCTAAGCCCAGCAATCGAACAGCCTCTAGAATTCGCAGCGTACCAATGCCGTCCACGTCAGCCGTATATTCAGGTTCCTCAAAACTAACTGCAACATGGCTTTGGGCACCGAGGTTATAGATTTCATCAGGCTGCACTTGTTGGATGATACGGGTGATATTGGATGTAT
>CBDTVJ010000620.1:0-2413 GCA_965363655.1 uncultured Halieaceae bacterium
GTAATGACGGTCACCTTCGGGGCCGCTTTCATGCGCGGCGATATGGTTTTCAATACACTGCTGGTACTGATTGGCAGCAACTACCTGTTCAAGGCTACGGTGGCCCTGCTGGATACCGGGCCTCTCTACCTTGCGGTGCACTACCTGCGCCGCTACCTGCAGCTGAAGCCGGGGGAAACCGTTTTCACCGGCACCGAACTGAGCAATGATTGACAGCAAGCTGCCCGGGGTAGGCACTACTATTTTCACCCGCATGTCGGCCCTGGCCAACGAGCACAAGGCCCTGAACCTGTCCCAGGGCTTTCCCGACTTTGACGCTCCACCGGGCCTGGTCGACGCAATGTCCAGGCATGTACGCGATGGTCACAACCAGTACGCTCCTATGCCCGGGCTGCTCTATCTGCGCGAACAGATTGCAGCACAGATATCCCGCTACAGGAATGTGGATTGTGATCCCGACGGTGAAATCACCGTGGTGCCCGGAGCCACCGAGGGTATTTTTTGTGCGGTGATGGCCTGTGTGCGGCCGGGAGACGAGGTCATTGTCTTCGACCCCTGCTACGACAGCTATCAACCCGCTATCCAACTGGCCGGAGGCCTGGCGGTTCATATCCCGCTTTCGCCACAGGGTTTTCGCATAGACTGGGACCTGGTGGCATCGAAGATCACCCCGCGCACCCGCATGATAATGATCAATTCACCGCACAATCCCAGCGGCAGCACAGTTGAGCGCAATGACCTGCTCCGTTTGGAGGAACTGGCAGAAAAACATGACCTGCTGGTTATCAGCGACGAGGTTTACGAGCACCTGGTGTTTGATGGAGAGCAACACCACAGCGTCTTACAGTTGGAGGGACTGCGCAGGCGCAGCTTCGCGGTCTTCTCGTTTGGCAAAACCTACAGTGTTACCGGGTGGAAGACCGGCTATTGTGTCGCACCGCAGGCTTTGACTGTGGAATTGCGCAAGGTACACCAGTTCGTCTGCTTCGTGGCGGTGACCCCGGTGCAAATGGCAATCGCGGATTTCATGCACGCCGAACCCGGTTACCCGGCGACACTGGCGGGGTTCTACCAGGACAAGAGAGATCTATTCTGCTCCGCCCTGAAAAAATCCAGGTTCAAGCTCACCCCTGGCGCCGGCACGTATTTTCAGTTATTGGACTTCGGCAATATTTCGGCGCTGGCGGACGAGCAACTGGCAACGGAATGGACAGAGCAATACGGCATCGCCTCTGTTCCCATCTCCGTCTTCTACGAAAATCCGCCGGACCAGCACTTCCTGCGCTTCTGCTTCGCCAAAAGCGATGCAGTACTTATCGAGGCTGCGAACATATTATGCGCGATCTAAAAGTCACCCTCATTCAGTGCGAACTGGCCTGGGAAAATCCAGCGGACAACAGGCGCCAGATCGGCACGATAATAGAACAACTCGATGGCCGCACCGACCTGATCGTCCTGCCTGAAATGTTCACCACCGGTTTTTCCATGAATGCACTGGCCAATGCGGAGGAACCCGGCGGCCCAACACAGCAGTGGTTATCAGATCTGGCCACCCGCCTCGATTGCGCTGTAACCGGCAGTATCGCAGTACGTGAGGGCGATGGTGTTTACAACCGCATGCTGTTCGCCACTCCCGATGGAGTGCAATACTATGACAAGCGTCACCTGTTCCGCATGGCCGGCGAGGACAAGCGCTACCTCTGCGGAAAAGATCGCGTGATCGTCAAATGGCGGAGCTGGCGTATCAATTTGCAAGTGTGCTACGACCTGCGCTTTCCAGTATTCAGCCGCAACCGCGATGACTACGACCTGCTGCTGTACGTCGCTAACTGGCCCGCCAGACGACGCCTGCACTGGCGTCAGTTACTGGTGGCACGGGCTATTGAAAACCTGGCCTGCGTAGTGGGGGTCAATCGTATCGGCGAGGACGCCAAGGGCCTGGCTTATAGCGGAGACAGTCTGGCGATTGCCGCCGATGGCCAGTTACTACTGGATGCCCAAAATGAAAACGGCGCCGCCCTGGTTACCCTGGACGGCGCCGCATTGAAGCAGTATCGGGAAGAGTTTCCCTGCCAGCTGGACTCAGACAGCTTCCAGCTGGACTAAAAGATCACTCCTCGTATTCAACTTCCAGAGTAGCCATTACGCGACGGTTCTCGGCGCGACCCTCTTCTGTATCGTTGCTGGCCACAGGCTGGGACTCGCCATAACCTTTGGGCTCCAGGCGGGTGGCTGCAATGCCGTACTGGTTAACCAGCATGTCGACAACCGCCTGCGCACGACGCTGTGACAACTGCTGGTTGTAATCTTCAGGCCCGACGCTGTCGGTGTGCCCTTCGACATCTACCTGCAGATCGCTAAAGCGCTTGAGGAATTCAGCCAGTTCGCCCAGGTCCGCGAAGTTCCTTTAGAT
>CBDTVJ010000621.1:0-2411 GCA_965363655.1 uncultured Halieaceae bacterium
AGATGTTGGAGTTATACAGATGACTAGCCAGACCCAGCCCAGGTTTAATTTGCCTGAGGACGATGTGCTGATCGCCAGGGCGCTGGAGGATGCCAGCATCCCCACCTTGATGATGAGCATGATGCACATGAGTGGTGACAGTAGCCTGCTCGACGGCCCCTTGCGTCCCGCCGGTATTTACATCAACGAATACCAGGGCTATATGTCGGAAGAGGATAAAGCCGCAGTGCGGACGCAGGCCCTGCAGGTGATCAAGGACTTCAGGGATGGCGGCTGCCGCTTGCCACAAGCGCCGAGCGCGGAAACGATTCATCGCATGATGAATTTTCTCGTAGCCCAGGAAGTACCGGCTGATTACGTGCCCATGATGTTGGAGGAGATGGAGCTCGACGGCAGGGATCAGCGCAGCGATGCCTGGGGCGAAGAAGTACCGGCGCAGCGATGCCAACAGCACAAGGTGCTGGTTATCGGGGGTGGCATGTCCGGCGTACTGGCGGCCTATCGCCTGCACGAGGCGGGCATTCCCTTCGTGGTGATTGAGAAAAACCCGGCGGTGGGTGGGACCTGGTACGAAAATCGCTACCCCGGGGTGCGGGTGGATGTCGGCAATCATCTTTATTGCTACTCCTTTGAACCCGCGCATCACTGGACCCGGTTCTTTTCCCAACAGCAGGAGCTGCAACAGTATTTTGAAGATGTTGTTCATCACCATCAGTTGGAACAACATTTCAGTTTCAGTACGGAGGTCACCGGGGCGGTATTCGACGAGGCAGAAAACCTGTGGACGGTTAGTACCATCGACAAGGACGGGGTGACGGAGGACTATGTAGTGAGTTCCGTGATCAGTGCCGTGGGACAACTCAATCGCCCCAAGCTACCCGATATCGAGGGTATTGAGACATTCTCGGGGCAGTGGTGCCATTCGGCGGCCTGGGATGACAGTATCGATTACCGCGGTAAGAAGGTGGTGGTGGTCGGTTCCGGTGCCAGCGCTTTCCAACTTGTCCCTGCGATTGCGCAGGAGGTGGGGGAACTCACGGTTTTCCAGCGCTCTGCGCCCTGGATGTTTGAGAACCCCATCTATCATGATGCGGTACCTGAAGGTAAAAAGTGGTGCCTGGAGCACTTGCCGTTTTATACCCGCTGGTTCCGCTTCCTGTTGTTCTGGCCGGCTTGTGATGGCGCCTATGACACTGTCAAGGTTGATCCCGATTGGCCGCACCAGGAACGCTCTGTTAACGAGATGAACGAATTCGTCTACCAGATGTTTTCCGACTACATCAAGGAGCAGGTGGGTGACGACCCGGCCTTGTTGGCAAAGGTGCTGCCCGATTACGCGCCCATGGGTAAGCGCACCCTGCAGGACAATGGCAGTTGGCTGTCTGCACTGCAGCGCGACAATGTTGAGCTTGTTACCGAGACGGTGACCAGTGTCAGTGAAGTTGGGGTAACTTCCAGTGATGGCAATTTTTACCCGGCGGATATTATTATCTACGCCACCGGTTTTGAGACTGACCGGTTCCTGTGGCCCATGGAAATTCGCGGCAGGGCAGGGCAGTTGTTGTCGGACCAATGGGGTATAGAGCCTTCCGCCTACCTCGGCATTACTGTGCCAAATTTCCCCAACTTCTATTGTATGTACGGGCCGGGCACTAACCTGGCCTTTGGTGGCAGTCTTATCTTTAACGGGGAGTGCCAGATCCGCTATATCATGGAGTGCCTGAAGACTCTGCTGCAAGCCGATGCACAGACTATAGAGTGCAAGGGCAGCGTACATGCGGATTACCAGCGCCGCTTCCGTGAGTTGCATGCCAGCCTGATCTGGGAGCACGATTCCATCAAGAGCAGCTTTTACCAGAATGACGAAGGTAAGGTGACGCTGCTCTGGCCCTGGAAAATTATCGACATGTGGCGCTGGACCCAGGCAGTCAACAACGACGACTACGAAATCAACTAGCAGTGACGGGCGAGCTGCCCAATCCTGAAAACAAGGTAGGAATTGTCACCGAGGCGGCCTCGGTTGCTGGAATGGTAGTGGCGCAGGCCCTACTTGGATTGCAACAGAAAAAGCTTGTGTACCTGCGCTGGCATGACCCGTTTGGCACCCTCAAAGAGCAGGGCGTCGGCGCCGATCACCACGCGCATTTTGTCTTTGCGCACAGCCTTGAGAATCTTCCTGGCGGCCTTGTCCACAGGCATGGCCATTTTATCCACTATTGATTTGGTGCGCGCGAACAGTTCCTGGTCTTCAGCGCTTTTCAGGGCCTCGTCCATGATGTGTGTGCGAATGGCACCCGGATGGACCACGGTGACGCCAACGCCCTCACCGTGAAGCTCCGCCCACAGCGACTCGCTCAGGCCCTTGATGGCAGCCTTGGTGGTGCTGTAGGACGTCTGCTGGGGCGGGCCTA
>CBDTVJ010000622.1:0-2408 GCA_965363655.1 uncultured Halieaceae bacterium
CTGCAAAATCCCCATCAGCACCACAGTCGCAAACAGGTACTCCACACCGTGGTCTGCCACCAGGGCAACCATTACCACCGCGAGCGCACCGGTAGCCCCGGAAATCATGCCGGGCCGGCCGCCAATACAGGCGGTAATCAGGCCCACCATAAAAGCGGCATAAAGACCGACCAGCGGCTCAACGCCCGCCACAAAGGCGAAGGCCACGGCCTCGGGGACCAGTGCCAGCGCTACGGTCAGCCCCGACAGGACATCGTTTTTTACAGTCGCAACTTTACTGGCATGTAACTCAAACATTTCAATTTCTCAACAATAAACAAACACCCGGCCACATCAGGGGCTGGGAGCGGGATCAAATAGATGGACCAATCGGCGGGAGAGTAGTTGTTATGCGACGACAGGGGAGGCCGCGCATTTTAGTGGATAGGTTAAGCCAGTACAATCGCGATACAGTGAACTGTGAGGATGTCACACGAGATGGCCAACAGGCCGATATCGACTAAAATTTGTACAATCAGGCAATTTACCACCCCCATAAGGACTACAGCATGAGCGAGCGACAGGTACTGAATAAGAAAAACCTGGGTATTACAGAAGGATTGCCCCTGCAGGCCAGCGCAGGTGGTATTGAAGAACTGCGTCAGGACATTCAGCGCCTGATGGATATAGAGGCCATAAAACAGCTCAAGCACGCCTACTTCCGCTGCGTGGATACCGCCAACCTGGACGAGCTGGGCACGCTGTTCCACGAGGATGTCACCGTGCACTTTGTGGGAGGCCATTACGAATGGAACGTGCAGGGCCGTGAAGACTATGTCAGCAATATAGCCAAGTCGTTCAGCCGGGAATCGATTGGCCAGCACAATGCCCACCACCCTGAAATTCAAATACTCAGCGAGACCGAAGCCACCGGTATCTGGTATCTCGCCGACAACATGTGGATTCTCAACCACAACGTGAAAACCCACGGCACTGCTATCTACTGGGACCGCTACCTGAAAGTGGACGGCAAGTGGCTGATCAAGGACACCAACTACGAGCGCGTCTACGAGATCAATGACACCCTCGAAGAGCGCCCCAACCTCAGCTCCCACTATTTGGGTGTGCACGGCACTGAGCCGCAGTTCTAGGCCAAGCGGGCTGGCCGTTGGCCAGGGGCCAGGCTACTTACCTCCAATAATTGGACTATAGACAACACTATGGGATTCTTCGAACGTTACCTCTCCCTCTGGGTAGCCCTTTGCATCGCTACTGGTGTCACCCTGGGCAACCTGTTCCCGGCGCTGTTCTCCGGCGTAGCCGCGCTGGAATACGCCCACGTCAACCTGCCCGTGGCGGTGCTGATCTGGATAATGATCTACCCGATGATGATCCAGGTGGATTTCTCGGCGGTGAAGGACGCGGGCAAAAAACCGAAGGGGCTGATCCTGACCCTGGTGATCAACTGGCTGATAAAACCCTTTACCATGGCATTTCTGGCCTGGCTGTTTTTCCGGGTTATTTTTGTCGACCTGGTGGACCCCCAATCTGCCACAGAGTACATCGCCGGGATGATTTTGCTGGGCGTGGCGCCCTGCACAGCGATGGTCTTCGTGTGGAGCCAGCTGACCCGGGGAGACCCCAACTACACCCTGGTGCAGGTCTCGGTGAACGACATTATCATGGTGTTCGCCTTTGCCCCCATCGCCGCGTTTTTGCTCGGCGTCTCGGAGATTCACGTGCCCTGGCAGACCCTGTTGCTGTCGGTGGTGCTCTACGTGGTGCTACCGCTTTTGGCGGGTGTCGTGACCCGGCATTGGCTGGAACGTGCCAGCGACCCACAGCGCCTGGATGGGTTTGTTCAGCGCCTCAAACCCTGGTCTATCGTCGGCCTGCTGGCCACGGTCATTCTGCTGTTCGGTTTCCAGGCAGAGACCATTATTGGCCAGCCGCAAACCATCGTGCTGATCGCCATTCCGCTGATGATCCAGACCTACGGCATCTTTGCCATCGCCTATGGCGCCGCCCGCTGGTTGCGGCTGGAGCACAAGGTCGCAGCGCCGGCCTGCCTGATCGGAACGTCCAATTTTTTCGAGCTGGCGGTGGCGGTGGCTATCTCCCTGTTCGGCCTGCACTCGGGTGCTGCCCTGGCCACTGTAGTCGGTGTATTGGTAGAAGTGCCGGTCATGTTATCACTGGTCGCTTTCGCCAATCGCACCACACACTGGTTCCCGTAGTGGGGGCATACTAACCTCTTTATATGTAAGCGCTTACTATTTCTCTAGACCAAGGTATTCAGCCAGACGCTCTTCCGCCTGCCCCTCAAACAGGATGTCACAGGCCTCGCGGAGGCCCGGCGCTGCGACCAGTTCCTCGCGCCTCACTACCTGCTCGATCTTGGAACGACGCCGCATAAAGTCTTCCAGTTT
>CBDTVJ010000623.1:0-2401 GCA_965363655.1 uncultured Halieaceae bacterium
TGGGTAGTTCTCCATAACCGATCGTTCTTTCACGGCTTTCACCACTGGCATCTGCTGACCGGATAACAGCCAGAACGCTTTCTGGTCCAACTTAGCATCTGGAAACGGCAATGCCTGCCCGGGATACAATTGATTGTGTACAGCGAGGATAGCCTGGGAACTCCAGCCCAGGCTTGCATCCAGCGGGAGCAAGGTGTCTTCCGTCGTATCACCAAGAGCCCAGGGTCGACACAGTGGACCATTCAAGCTGGCCTGAAACCGCAGAATGCGACCAATATGCTGGTCAAGGTCCAGAGAGATTGCCTCTGGGTCAGCCAGCAAGCGGTAGATCAGGAGTAATTCGCAGCCATGCTCATGGTAATGCACAGCATGCTCGAAACTGCCGCCATCGAGGTAAAACTGCTGCTGAAGTTCCGCCTGCCACTTATCCTCATAGCCTGAGAAATCCATAGTCTCGGGAATCAACTCGGGAAACATGTATTGCAGTAGCCACCCGACAAAGTAGTCTGCCAACAGGTGGTTATTGGGATGCGAGTTACCGAGGTTGGGGCCCAGGTACAGTACGTCGTTTTTCAATATAGCCAGGATATTATAGAGAACCGACCTGCTAGTGTCGCTCGACTGCCGTGCATGTATTGCAGAGACAAATTGCCAGCACCAACACAGGGCTATTACCCTGTAGACGACCGCATGATTACTGTTATAAGGCCAGCGATAAGGCGTAGCCTGTGCGTAGCTCTGCCAACCCGCCAGTATGTCATCAAGAGGCTGCAGGAAGCTTTCGTCAAACAGCGCAGCCTGAGCCATAACCGGGGCAAAACCAAAGCGCTGGGGGCGCGATATAAAGAGCTGGTCATCGTAGGGTCCCCTCTTGAGCTCTCTCCAGGGAAATTGAGCGTTCAGGGGTGGCGCCTGCATATGGTAAATTTGTAGTGCTTCGTCACAGATCGCTCTGGCGGCCTTGACGATTCCATCTTCCCAGTCCGGATGATCGCGTCGGATTGTCTCGACAAGTGACATAACGTCGCCACAGTCGACGAAAAATGGCGGTCGCTCCCTACTGAGAAAATGCGCCACCACCTCATCCCTGGACGCCCCAGCTGAGCTGCCCGTGGAGAACAGGCCATCTGAAAAGTCCGGGCTAAAAACTTTCCTGTTTTTAACCCTGTCCTCTCCGAATACTGCTATCAGAAGCTTCTTTAGCTTCCAGGGGATATTCATTCCCGTCTTTTCCAGTAGGTGGTTATCCAGCACGATAATATCGCAAAAACAGCAGCTACAGTCCAAATTTTCATCTACGCGACCCCAAGTTGTGACCGAATTGGAACTTATAGCATTGCCAGATACCGGCTATTTGTTGACAATGTGCGTATCTGATAAAGAGTTGCATGGGATAACATGGCTTCGAATTTGGCGAGCGCTGCTACTGATGGATTCGAGCTCGATCTTCGCCCTGAACTTAAATGCAGAGTTATGTCGGCAGAACCGCTGCAGAAGTGGCAGGATGAAAATTGCACCCTCATCATACTCGGCTCTATCCAGTACAACTCGCAAGCGGTCAGCGCTGAGCAACTGGCGAGC
The DNA here is from genome assembly GCA_965363655.1 of uncultured Halieaceae bacterium. Lineage (GTDB taxonomy): Bacteria > Pseudomonadota > Gammaproteobacteria > Pseudomonadales > Halieaceae > Marimicrobium. The sequence goes on from CBDTVJ010000623.1 coordinate 1,582, forward strand.
ATCTATCTCCAGAATCCCAGTCTCGACCAGTTCTATAGCCAGCTCAGGGGTCGCTTTGCGCTGTTGATATTCGACCCATCGTCGAATCAATTAAATCTATTCATTGATCCGATGGGCATACAAACCTGTTGCTACACGCTCCAGGATGGCTGTATTTACCTTTCTGAATCACTGGACCGTATAAAGAACTGCCCGGGTGTCACCTGTAATATTTCTGAGCAGGCAATATTCAACTATTTCTATTTTCACTGCATACCTGCCCCGTCCACCATCTATAGCGAGTGCTACAAGCTGGAACCGGGAAGAACAGTCACTTTCAATAGTGCGGGAGAAACTGAGTCGGCCCCACTCTTCCACCCTGAGTTCGCCAGCGGCTGTGACGAGCCAGTGGCATTGGAGAGAGAATGCCTTCAAGTCATTGATGAGGCAGTCGCAATATACGCCAATGAGAACTGCGGGGCATTCCTGAGCGGCGGCCTGGACAGTTCGACAATTGCTGGGATGCTCGCCAAACATCAACCCGGGGCCAGAACCTTTTCTATCGGTTTCGAAAACCCTGACTATGATGAGACTCCGTACGCGAAAATTACCGCAAAGCATTTCAAGACAGAGCATGAAGTGCTTTACCTGACAGCAGACCAGGCCGCGAGTGAGCTGGTTAGAGTGGCCCAGTTCTTTGAAGAGCCCTTTGGCAACTCATCGGCCATGGCCGCGTATTTCTGCGCCCAATTTGCCAAGTCACATGGTATCGACACGCTCCTTGCGGGCGATGGTGGTGATGAGCTTTTCGCCGGCAACAGCCACTATGCCAAACAAAAGC
>CBDTVJ010000624.1:0-2379 GCA_965363655.1 uncultured Halieaceae bacterium
CGTCGATGTTTACCGGCAAATAGACTGAGTTGTAATAAAGAATGTACTTGTTCAATACGAATGACTGGGAAACAAATATAACCTCGTTTTCGGCGAGCTGGATGTTATCGATATCCATATCAATCGCCTTGAACTGCACGTGCTCCGGCTTGAACAAGCGGGTCTGAATAACTGAGGACTCCGGAATCAACTCCGGCTCTATCTTTGGGGGGGGCTGCGCTGCACGAGCGCTCGCCCCCGCCGCACGCACTTCGGAACCGATACCCAGCATGTGTGGCGTGATGACCCGAAGCCTGATCCCTCTGAGCGTAAGAAAGGGCCCTGGGAAGTAGCGTTCAAAAAATTTCATGGCGTTAGAGCCCTATATTGCAAGACGGATTAACATGGTCAGGGATACAAGCTCACAGGTCTAATGGGATTTTTTTATCAGTTCATGAGAGCAGGTAATGAGAGAGACCCGGCAGGGTGAATTGCTCTAATACCCGGCCTCTCCTCCAAGTAGGCGATCGTAAAACACCTGGTCGAGCTGTTCATAGCAATCCCCATGAGGCTTACGCACATAGATCGTATCGCCTTTCACCTTATCGAGATGGAAAGCCTCTTCGCGCAGGTCGCCCTTGAGCAACTTGAAGGTCATAGTTGTCTCAGCTGCACACAAAACCCGGATAAAGACCGGCTGGGCATAGGCAGGTAAGTTGGATTCTACCAGTGCCTGCATACTGTCCACGTCGAGAACCTCTCCTGCAGACAGCTCAAAGGCCACCATGCCCGCGCGGCCCTCTGTACCCGGTACTTCCACGCCATAAACATTCGCCATGCTCACTTGAGAATGCGTGTTAAGAACCTCTGCTACTTCATTGGTAGACACATTTTCAGCACGCCAGCGAAAGGTGTCGCCGGTACGATCTACAAACTGGAAATGCTTCAGGCCGAATGCAAAGCCGACGTCGATCTGGCGTATAAGATCGCCGGTATTGAACCAACGATCTCCAGATTTTTTAACCTGTTGCACGATCTTTCCGTCGGTCGCCTCGCTATTGGAATAACCGTCGAACTTCGCCTTGGCGCTAATCTCGGCCAACAGCAGCCCAGGTTCGCCGACCGCAACCTCGATACAGCAGCCGTCACTATCACGTGAGATCTCATTTTTTTCATTGTCGTACTGGACGAGCGCTACCTTACTGATCGCAGCGCCAATGGTCTTGTCCTTATTGAAAAGGTTTATAAAGCTAACATTGCCCTCACTAGAACCATATATTTCACAGATACGCGGCACGCAAAAGCGGGCTTTGAACTGGTCCCAGACATCCGGGCGTAAGCCGTTCCCCATCATTTTCTGAAGCGGATTGCTCTTCTCCTCGGGACACTCCGGCTGCAAAATTAGATATCGACACAACTCCCCGACATAAATGAAACAGTTCGATTGACTCCGCTTTACTTCTGGCCAGAACTTCGAAGCCGAGAAGCCTCGCCGCAGGTAAATAGATCCCCCGCATGCCATGAAACCACACAGGCCTGTACCCAAACCGGTTAAATGGTATAAGGGCAAACAGAGGTAGAGTCTGTCTTCCGGCTTCACCTGGAAACCAATTTTTCCCATACCCAAGCCGGCAGCGAGAAGCTTGCGATGCGCCACTATAGCGGCCTTGGGTAGCCCGGTCGTTCCGGAGGTAAATACGTAAAGCGCCAATTCCCCAGCCGTTATTTCGCCGGTCACCGGAAGATTCTGATCGCTCATAGCTGCCATAGCAGCCCTCGCATCTTCCGCCCAGTCAGGCTTACCCTGCTCATTTTTATCCGAAAACCAGAAGGATTCAAAGCGAGCCTGCAATCTCAGTTCCGGCAATACACCAGCCAGCGCTGATGCACATTCCTCGCCAACAATACACCGGGTGGCGCCGGTCGCAGTGATGCAATGCACCAAGGCCGCGCCGGAAAGGCTAGTGTTGATCAAACTGGCGCTGGCACCTAATTTCAATAGCGCCAGCATCGACAAAATAAACTCGGGCCGATTCTCCATCAACAGAGCAACGTTATCTCGGCGGCGAACACCTCCTTGCGCTAACAAGTGGGCGAATTTGTTGACCTCGCGATTGAATTCGGCATAAGTCCACTGCCGATCTTCGAACAAGAGCATGACATTGTTCGGGGCACGATCTACCGTCGCCTCAAACACAGCACCAAGCGACGTCTTATCGTCGTCTTCGGCCATACTATAGCCAAGGTTCGGCACTAGCTTAATAGCTTCGCCCAGTACGCGGATAGTTTCACGAGATCCTGCCAATATTCCCATATCAAATTTCCTCCAAAATGGTCACTCAGGTTTTTTGCAACATGGCTTCGCAACCGGTGCCTGCCAGCACGGCATCTACACGCTGG
>CBDTVJ010000625.1:0-2373 GCA_965363655.1 uncultured Halieaceae bacterium
CCTCCAGTTTATCGACCATCTCACTCCACTTGCGGTACTGGCCTTCCTCTTCTTCGAAACGCGCCAGGCTGTCGAAGCGCGAAGGGTCAAGCAGGCGTAGGCGCGCGAAATGGCTGGCCTTGCCAACCTGTTCCGGCGTCGCTGTGAGTAATAGCAGGCCGGCGGATTGCCGCGAGAGGCTCTCGACGAAGGTATAGTCCTCGCTGGCCTGCTCCTGTGACCAGTGCAGGTGGTGCGCTTCGTCGACGGTTACCAGGTCCCACTGCGCCGCCAGGGCCTGCGCCTGGGTTTCCGGCTGGGACAGGAACAGGTCCAGGCTACACAACACCAATTGCTCAGTCTCAAACGGGTTGCCCTCGGGAGTCTCCGCCAGCCGCTCGGCGTCAAACAGTGCGAAGTGCAGATTGAAGCGACGCAGCATTTCCACCAGCCACTGGTGCTTCAGGCTGGGCGGTACCAGCAACAGTATGCGGGAGGCGCGCCCGGTGAGCATTTGCTGCTGTATGATCATGCCGGCTTCAATGGTTTTACCCAGGCCGACCTCATCCGCCAGCAGTACCCGCGGTGCGTGTCGCCTACCCACCTCGTTGGCAATATAGACCTGGTGCTGCAACAGGCTGGTGCGGGAACCCTGCAGGCCGCGTATCGGTGACCTCTGCTGCTGATCCGAGTGGTTGAAGGTCGCTACCCGTAATGCGAATTCAGTGTTCTTGTCAAAATGGCCGTTGAGCAAGCGCTGTTGCGGTGTAGTCAACTGCACGAAAGCGTCCAGTTCCAGTTCCGACACGGTCATTTCTTCTTCGTGGTGGTCGGTGCCGATGTACACCAGCAGGCTGTTGTGTTCCCGTACCTCGGTTACCAGCAGTTCGACGCCGTCGACGGTGGAAATATGGTCTCCGGCTTTGAAGCGTAGCCGTGTCAGGGGGGCGTTTTCGATGGCGTAGGTACGTTCTTCGTCGACGGCGGGAAAGGCCAGGGTGACGCGCCTGCCATCGATATCAACGACGATGCCCAGCCCCAGTTGCGCGTCAGCGTGGCTTACCCAACGTTGTCCTATTATGTATTCCATCGGTGACACTTGCCTGTGGTTTTCCTGAGGGAACAGGGTGTTGAAAGTGTGTTGAAAGCGGCGCGTAGTTTAGCACTGAAAGTGACAATAAGCTTGGCTATCACAGGCCAATCAGGCAGCGCTTAATCTGCATCGACCAGCGTACTTGCGTGCGCAAGGGTACTCAGTGGCCGTCGAAGAAGAGCTGCAGGCTGTTGCTGTAGGCCTGTTGCAATAATTCTTCTATCGCCATGTCCTTCACAGCGGCCACCTGTTCTGCAATAAACGGCAGGTAGTAGGGTGCGTTGGGTCGGCCGCGGTAGGGTACGGGTGTCAGGTAGGGGGCGTCTGTTTCCAGTAGTAACTGCTCCACCGGTGTCGCGGCAATCACCGCGCGCACATTGTCGGCGCGGTTGAAGGTGGCAATACCGTTGAACCCCAGGGCGAAACCCTCTGACAGGCAGAACTCCGCCAGTTCCAGCGAGGAGGTGAAGCTGTGTATCACCCCTTTGCGTGACAGCAGGCCACTGTAATTTTTCAGGATGTCGCGGGTGTCGTCATCCGCCTCGCGCGTGTGGATGACGACGGGCATGTCCAGCTCGGCGGCGATTTGCAGCTGTTGTTCAAATACGTTGCGCTGTATCGCGCGGTCGGCGTGGTCGTAATAGTAGTCAAGGCCGATTTCCCCAATAGCGAGTATCCGCTCATCTGCAGCGTGCGCCTTAATCGTTGCAGCAACCGCTGGTGTGAAGGACTCGGCCTCGTGCGGGTGTATGCCCTGGGTGCCCCAGATATGTGGGGAGTGCCGGGTTAATGCCATTACCGTGTCCAGGTTCTGTGCGGAGACCGCAATGGTCACGATGCGCTCTATGCCTACCGCCCGGGATTGTTCGAGTGTGGACTCAAGTTCCTCTGGTGCCAGGTAGTCCAGGTGGCAATGGGTCTCGATAATGGGCGTTTCGAAGCATGGTATTTCGCGCCGCTTCTTCTTGCTCATAGTGTGCAATAGCCTTCAGGTTTGGTCGGTACTGCCAGCGCTAATGCGCTGGCGGATTTTGCGCGCCAGTGGCGTGCGCATTTCGCGGATGGTACACGTGATTTCTTCCCACAACCAGTTGTGCAAGGCTGAATTGGCAGTGCGCTGGTGGGCGACCAGTGCATAGTTGATCTCCAGGTTGGTATTGCCCGGAGCGGGCAGTCCGGCAACACCCGCAGTGGCATCCTCGTTGTGCAGGATGTAGGCGGGCGCCGGCATGAAATAGTCTGTTTCGCGCAGTACTTCAAGGGCCGTTAGCAGATGCGATATTTCCAGAGTGCCCTGCGGG
>CBDTVJ010000626.1:0-2365 GCA_965363655.1 uncultured Halieaceae bacterium
CTTCTCCGAGGGATTCCGTGCACCGAATATCGGCGAGTTGTTCCTTGGTATACAGCAATCGGCTGAAACCTACACCGATCCATGCCGAAACTACGGCACGTCCGGTACTGACGCAACCACGGTTGCGAACTGCCAGGCTGATGGATTGGCCCCGGATTTCAACCTGGCAACTTTCCAGGCAACGACGCTGCAGGGCGGTAATCCAAATCTCCTGCCGGAGACATCCGAATCATTGACTTTCGGTCTTGTCATACAACCAAGCGCTTGGGAAGGCTTCAGTGCATCTATCGACTACTATGACATCGAGATTACTGATGCGGTTGGCACTGCGCCCACTTCAGAAGTTATCGCTGCTTGCTATGCAAGTGCTGGATTTTCTGATCCCTTGTGTGCATTGATTGTTGGCCCTGCTTTCCCGGGTGTTGACGAAACGCCATCGCCAGCAGCGCCACTTCGTCGCAACTCCAATCTGCAGATATCGGGTGTCCTGGCATCGAATGCTAACATTGCCACCTTTGAAACCAGCGGTGTCGATTTCCAGTTTGACTATGGCTTCGAAAGCGGCGTCGGACTTGTCGACTTGCGCGTCACCGGTACCTACCTCTTGGACTATGATTACCTGCCATTCGCTGGCGGAGAGGTTATCAAACTTGCCGGTTTCTTTGGCGGAGATCCTGGTAATGGTGGCACTGCTACATTTGCTGAATGGCAGGTGAATTCGAGTGCTAACTTAACTCGTGACAACTGGGGTGCTAACGTCACTGCCAGATATATGGGTGAAACGGATGATATTAATGCTCAGACGGGGAATCTGGACAACATCGCTGACGATATCACCTATTGGGATATGCAGGGTTATTACAACTTTAATGACCTTTTTACCCTCACGGGCGGAATTCGTAATCTACTTGATGAGGATCCGCCGTATATGTCCGCGTATGACGACATGAATACACTTCAATACAGCTACGACACTCAAGGTCGTTACTTTTATGTAAGGGCAGCGGTAAGTTTCTAAGGTACGTTGTCGATAGCAAGAATAAGACCTCCAGGGGAAACCTTGGAGGTTTTTTTTTAACGCAACCTTTGAACGCATGGTCAACAAATGAAAAAACTGCTATTTTCGTTGTTATTCTTAGCTCAGCCCGCGCTGGCGGCTGAAGAAGCATTGACTAAATGCAGGCAAATCGAGGAAATCGCGAAGCGGGTAGTTTGTTATGACAAGATCGTAGATTCACATTTCCCGGTCGAAACAGCCCCACCGCCTGAAACAACCTTACTGCCTGAAACAACTCCGCCGCCTGAAATAAGCAAATCCAACGCGGTCCCAGATGCGCAGTTCCTTTTTGGCAAGACCGACGCTGACGCCAATCGTATCGTTGAGGCATCACTGGCAATCAAACAAATAGGCCAGATTGAAGCAGAGGTTACCGACGTTAGAAAATCAGCGATTAAGAAGCTTACGGTGACCCTCGACAATGGACAGATCTGGCGGCAGCTTGACAATCAGCCAATGCTTCTCAAGAGTGGCGAGACAGTAATCGTTCGTAAAGCCAGCCTTGGTTCATTCCTTATGCAGAAACAATCTGGCAGCCGCAGTATTCGTGTGAAGCGTGTGAACTAGCGTAGCCTTGACTCCAGTGCTTGCAGTTTCCTGGTGTATCCGGAAATCAATTGTGCTTTCTCAGCAGTATCTCTTGCCTTCCTATAGTCTCTGGCAGCAAGGTCATATGCCTTCATCTCATAGTGAACGCGTCCCCGCAAAAAATAGAACTGATGCTCATCCCTTTTTAATCTAATTGCCTCTGCCAGGTAGGCCAGCGCATCCTCAAGCTCGTTCTGTTGAAACGCAGTTTGTGCCTGAATGTAATGGTAATAGGGATTATGATCCCTGTAGTACGCCACTTTTTTTAAGTAGTATTCGGATTCCTCCTCACGTCCCAGATAATGAAGCGTACTTGCCAGATTCACCAGTGCCGATTTATGGGAAGGTTGGATTGACAGGGCTTGTTGGTACGCCTGTTCTGCCATGTTGTAGTGTTCATATCGTGAATACAGTGCACCCAGGTTTACCCATAACCCGGCGATTGCAGGATCCATTTCAATCCCTTTCTTGAGATATCGAAACGCATTTTTTGAATTCCCCGCCTGCTTAGACTCGACTGCCACATTGCTGTAATACAGCGCAATAGCATAGTTATCAGTCACTATTATTGTGTCGTAATTGCCGTTGTATTCGGCCGTATTGAAATCCACCGCGTAATCTCGCAAGAAATTAACATCACTTCTAATTCCTTTAACCAAGACGTTGATGTGATTATTCAACAAAATCATTTCACCATCCACTCTAAAGCTAGGAGGGATA
>CBDTVJ010000627.1:0-2356 GCA_965363655.1 uncultured Halieaceae bacterium
TCAATATTGAGAGTGAAGGTTTCTCCCTCTGCTTTTGGCCCGTTTAGCATTACGCCCATAAGCTGGAAAAATTGATCAACCGGGGTTTCCCGAATCAGGTCAGTGGCATTGGCAACACCGAGGCCGTTTTCCGGTGCGCCCTGGCGTAGCTCGAGGGCGCCGGTAAGGTAGACATCCCGCCAGGGGCCGGATTCGGCCTGGTAGGCCAGTTGATCATAAGTCTGTGCCAGCAGGGCTTTTGCTGCGCCGTTGTTGGGCTCAGCAAATACCAGGTGGTTGAGTACCTCGGCTACCCAGCGATACTCACCTTTCTCAAAGTCGCTCTGGGCCTGTTGCAGAATAGCTGCACTGCCTCCCATCATTTTCACGTAGCGTGTAGCAGCGTCTTCCGGGGGCAGGGGGTCCAGGTTGGCCGGGTTGCCATCGTACCAGCCAAAATATCTCTGGTAGACGGCTTTGGCATTGTGCTTGAGCGTGCCGTAATAGCCGCGGTTGGGGAAGCTGCTGCGTAATGACTCCGGAAGCACCAGCATGTCGGCAATTTCCCTGGGGGTATGGCCCTTTGCTGCCAGTCGCAGGGTCTGGTCGTGAATGTACTTGTAGCCATCGCGCTGCTTCTTGAGAAAATCGATAATGGCCTCGTTGCCCCACAGTGGCCAGTGGTGGCTGGCGAAATACACCTCGGTGTCAGGGAACAGGTGGATGGCCTCGTCGATATATCCGCTCCATTTGCGTGCGTCCCGCACTTTGGCGCCACGCAGGGTGTACAGGTTGTGCATGTTGCGCGAAACCACCTCGGCGCCGCAGAAGGCTTTTTTCTGTGGCAGGTAGAAGGTGAGCTCCGCCGGGGCTTCTGATCCGGGTGCGTTCTGGAATACAAATTCCACGCCATCAATGGTCATGGTGTCTCCGGTGGTGTCTATCACCCGGGTGGGTGCGCTTATACCGGGGCTGCCAAAGGCGGGGCTCTTTCCCAAACCGGAATCGACGTGCCCCCTGGGGGAGTGCTCCAGCTGGCTGCCATACATAAACATGGAGCGCCTGCTCATGGTGGTGCCGGCGATCACATTCTCGCTGGTGGCTTCTTCCATGAACCCCACGGGAGCGATGATCTCAACGTTCTGTGCAGCGCCCAATACAGCGAGGACACCGCCGAAGTGGTCAATGTGCGAATGGGTAAAGATCACTGCTGAGATGGTTTCATCTCCCAGCTGCTGGCGGGCAAATTCTATCGCTGCCTTGGCGGTCTCGCGGGTGGTGAGCGGGTCCACTACGATCCAGCCGCTCTGTCCCTTGATCAGGCTCATATTGGACAGGTCAAAGCCACGCAGCTGGTACACGCCCTCGGTAACTTCAAAAAGACCGTGGATATTGTTGAGTGTCGCCTGGCGCCACAGGCTGGGGTTCACCGTATCTGGAGCCTCGCCCTGGATAAAACTGTAGGAAGCCATGTCCCAGATCGGAGTGCCGTCATCCAGCGATACCAGCAGCGAGTCGGGCGTGGCGATGAGCCCGCGAATCGCATCCTCGAAGTCTCGCGGGTCATCCAGCTCGAGGCTTTTTGCAACGCTGGCATTGGCGCGAATGGTGGCCTGCGTGGCGGCTGTATTGCCCTGGTCGCCTACTATTGCATCGTTGGGTTCTCCCTGGCAGGCCAGTAGCGCCGCACACAGTGGCGCCAGCAGCAGAAATCGCTGCCAATTGTGGATTCGGGACATCTATAATCTCCTGAGAGAACGTTGTGGTTGCTGGCGTGGACACTAACAGTTCACCATGCTGCTCTCAACAGGTGGATGGGCTATGATCGGGTTACGCGCTACTGTGGCAGGTATAATCTGGCTTGGCGGTGCGGCGTTACCGGGATCAATGTTGTGGCGGGCCGCGCAGCCGTCGAGGGAGAATCACCGTTTTGAAAGTTACCCTGTTTGGAGCTACCGGTAGCCTGGGTAGCGAATGCCTGAAACAGTGCCTTGAGGCTGGTCATGAGGTCACTGTATTGGTGCGTACCCCGGGTAAACTGCCCGCCGACGTGATTGGTCGATGCCAGGTTATCAAGGGTGATGGCCTGGTGTTTGAGGATGTAGCCCAGGCCATGCCAGCGGGTACGGATGCAGTTATGTTTGCTGTTGGGGTGGATGAAAAAACTTCTCCGCCGAACCTGTGTACGGATGTAACCGGCCATATTCTCGCGGTCATGCGTGAACGGCATATTTCTCGCTTGGTATGGTGTGGTGGTGGCAGCAACTTTCGTCCGCAGGATGTCATTACTTTTGGCGCCCGGTTTGTACGCTGGTTCTCGGAAGTGTTTCTAAAGCACCGGCATACCGACAAGGAGCATCAACTGGCCTTGTTGGAT
>CBDTVJ010000628.1:0-2344 GCA_965363655.1 uncultured Halieaceae bacterium
GTATACGGCCAAGCCAAATGTTTACGGAAATTTCGCATCCCGTCTACTGGGGATTCGGTCGATAAGTAATGTCGCCGGTCTTGGTGTGGTATTTATGCAGCGTGGGTTAGTTACCAGCATCCTAAAGCTTTTGTATCGCCTGTCTCTCCGTGTTCCCGAGGTTGTTTTCTTCCAGAATCGTGAAGACAAGGAGCAGTTTTTGGGGGAGGGCATAGTTGATCCCAAAAAGACTGATATCCTGCCCGGTTCTGGCGTAGATTTAGCCAGGTTCAGTAATGTCTATGGATCAACGCCTCTACAGGGCCGAAAATTCGTATTCCTGCTGTCGGCAAGAATGCTTTGGGATAAGGGTATTGCCGAGTATATTTCAGCGGCAGAAAGATTACTGGTAGATGGGATAAATGCCGAGTTCCGTATGATTGGTTTTCTGGACTCAGACAACCCAAATGCTATTAGCGCCAACGATATGCGTAAGCTGACAGTCCATCCAGCTATAAATTACAGAGGTGTTTCAGATCAAATGGAGTTGGAGATCGCTGAGTGTGACTGCTACGTCCTACCAACGCTTTATAAAGAGGGAACACCTAAGGCTTTGCTAGAAGCTGCGGCTATGGAGCGACCTCTGATTAGTACTGATGCGCCAGGCTGTCGGGATGTAATAGAAGATGGAGTAAACGGCTATCTCTGGCGACCAAGAGACATCGCCCATCTTTACGAAATTATGAAGAAAATGGTCGAGCTGACTGAAGACCAGCGTAGTGAAATGGGCAGAAAGTCCAGGGAAAAAGTCGAGAGAGAGTTCGATGACGGTATTGTTATAGGCAGGTATCTGGAGCGTATAGATAAAATACTTAAAGACCATCCAGAGCTTGGTTAAGGCAATTCCTTTCCAAAGTGCGCCTTGCCGAGTAAGCTGATAATAGCAGTCATTTCGCCTCTCGGTACCGCTCTATTGGCGGGGTTTCCGCATGTTCCTATTTGGCAAACCCCCGGAATATCAGCGATTGTCGTTCTGGGTGGCACGTTCACGCGTTCGCCTGACTGTAATACCAGAATTATAATTTCTTATAGTAGATTTTGAATTGAATAGTCTATCTGCACATGCGTGCCAACTGAAAAGACTTCGGCTTGTCGTTTCCTTCTTGGTGGTGGCTGCCTTACTAGTCGCTTCTTTGTTGCGTTCTTTAGGCTACTTTAGCGATGACGTTTATCGGTTACAGGAAGACCTGGGTGGCGACAAGGTAATTCATTGCTTGATGGGTTTTAGTCTCATGGTGTCAGGATTATTGGTAGTTATGCCCAGGACACTTAAGTCTCTCATTAAGGTTCTCTTTGTAGTGATTGCGTTGCTTACACTGGAAGAGCTTACCCAATTTCTGGTAAAGACTCGACATTTTGACTTATTTGACCTTGGGATGGGGGTAATTGGTGCTATCGTTGTGGCAGCGTTATTCGGCTTTGTAAGACGTGTTTCTTATCATGGTGTTGCGGAATGTGCCGGGCCTGATGGAACCTGATTGCTATGCTGAGTAAGCTGGTGATAGCCACCATTTCACCGCCGGGCAGTGCCTTGATGGTCGGTCTGATGGCCATTGCGCTGCAGCTAATTATCGAGTAACCGGTGCAGATAGGCAGGGAGTTTTGTCGGGCTGTAAAGCATCGAGTTGCCCAGGTGTAAGCCTCTTGCATAGACGTTCAGCAGCTTTGCCATGCCAGGTGAATTGTAGCGTTTTTGCATTAGTTCAATACGGTGTTTGATGTTGCCGCTCGCGTTCATCGATTCTACAGTTTGGTATCCCATCAGCTCTGTCACTAGTTGCACGAAAATTCTAAACTGCTCTCCGCAATGCGTTTCCAGCTGTTCCCTGTCGAATTTACCCCCCTCGCTTTCCATTAAATCAATATAATCAAATGCCTCCCGAATGGGGAATTCCCTGCGTGCCAGAGTGCCGTCGTGCACCAGTTTGCCAATGACAATATGAATAACCTGGCATTCAGCAGATGGAATTAAAAAAGTGACACCCTGGCTTTCATGCTGGCTGGCGGTATCAAACAGCGATTCCAGTGGATTCTTGCGCTGGAACCGTTTAGGCAGGAAGTGGCGATGCAGTTCCACAAATGTACCGTAACCGGATTTCACCAGGGGCGGTAAGTGGTGGTGTGCGGCGCTTATTTTGAAGGCGGCCTGTGTGTCGTGTAGTAATGGGGTGTGCTCTGTGTAGGGCTGCTGTTGCTGGTAAAAACCGTAGCCATCGGCCTGTAGCGCCTTGCATGCCTCTACTAACACCTGTGGCTTCACGATCAGGTCTATATCCACCATTGGCGGAAGCAGGGGTTAAAATTC
>CBDTVJ010000629.1:0-2343 GCA_965363655.1 uncultured Halieaceae bacterium
TGACGCAGGTACAGGGTGACCTCCCCGAGGATGTCGCAGGTGATTACCAGTTACTGCGGGCGACCCTGCTAATGTCCCTGGGCCAGAACCGCGAGGCGGCGCAGGAGCTGGCACAGTGGCTCCCGCCCCCGGAATTGGCGGCCTATGCCTACTACAACCGCGGCATCGCTTTGCTGCGAGCGGACGATCATGAGGCGGCAGTGCCGATGCTGGAGAAGGCAGTGGCGATGCCGGCCGCAACAGAAGAATTGCTGGCGCTGAGGGACAAGGCCCGACTGTCATTGGGCTATATCTTTGCCCATCGCGAAGAATACAGGCAGGCAAAGAAACAACTGGAGGCGGTCAGGCCACTAGGACCCTTTTCCAACCGGGCACTGCTGGCACTGGGCTGGATCGATTACAAGCAGGGGCGCAGTGAATCCGCCCTGGTATCCTGGACCCAGCTGCGGGGGCGCTCGGCCGCCGATCCAGCGGTGCTGGAGACACTGCTTATCGTGCCTGCGCTGCAGCGCGAACTGGATGCCATACAAACGGCAAGCCAGGATTACGAAGCAGCCAAAGCGGCCTACAGTACTGAACTCGACTCACTGCGGCAAGCCAGGAATTCTGTAGAGCAGGACTCCACCGCAGCGCTGCTGATGAACAACAAGGAAAAGTCCGGGCAGGCTATGGCTGGTGACCGTCAGGCCAAGCGCTTTCTGGGCCCCATGCTGGCCAGCAGGAGCTTCAGGGAAATGGCGCAGGATCATGGTGAGCTACAGTTTATGCTCAATTCGGTAGACCAAGGCTTGCAGGAGATCGATGTCCTGGACAGCGCCCTGCCCCCCGGGCAACGACCGGCCACAAGGCAGGACCCGTCAGCGGCCATCGCGGCCGCACAGGAGTCCGCGGTAGCAGCCGCTGTCATCAACCCAAAGGCCCCCGGGGAGATCCCGCCCCCGGCGGATAGTGGCGCTACAGTGTCGCAGTTGTGGATAGAGGGGGACGGACCAGCAGTAACTCCCCCACCCCGAGAGATTCCCCGTCTACCAGAGGTGGAGTCACCTGCGGACCGACCGCTGAAACCACTTCCCGGATCCGACGTTCCCAGGTCACGCCCGGCGCCTCGACCCGCCACCAAAGTACCTGCCGAGGAAATATACGAGCTGTACAAAAGTGAACTAATGCGCTTACCCCGCTCCGGTGATTTTTTTGGGAAACCCTCTTCTGGAGAGTTTTTCCGCCGGCCCGGGGATATCGAGGATGACGACTACGCCTATCCCGATGCACCGCGCAAAAGGCGCTCATCGAAACGACAGCGTTACGGTTACAACCTGAATCAGTTATTGGCCCCGGAACAGGAGGAGCAGGGTTTCACACCCGCAACGGTGCCGGTAGGAGAGGCCCTGCGTGAGCTGGCGGTAGCACTCAACAACAGCACCAGGCGAATGGCACAACTGAGCGGCACCGGCTCCGATAACACGGATTTACAGGCACAGATCGCTGCATTGCGCGCCCGCATTGTCAGGCTGCGCGCCCGCATCGCCCACGCCATCGAGTTGCACGAAGCCTATGCCCGCGCCCTGGCGCTGGAAGAACTGGATCGACGCCAGTATCTGCTGGAAGACCTGCTACAACAGGCCAGCCTGGAACTTGCCAAAACCTATGACCAGCGCAGCGATCAATAGGCGCCTGCGCGCACTGTGGCTGTGCGCCACGAGCCTGCTGTTCGTGGCCTGCGCCACGCCTCCGGCGGTCGACATTGCTGACGGCCCAGCGCCAACCATGGCGCCTGGAAGTACCGTGGTGGCAAGCAAATCGACCAACAACACTCGCGCCCAGGCCATCAGCAGTTATCGCGACTACCTGGCCCGCTATCCGGACGGGCCGGAGCGCGACCGCGTTACCCGCCGTCTCGCCGACCTGTTGCTGGAACAAGGTGAAGACCCGGAGGCTTACGCCGAAGCGATCGAGTACTACGAATACCTACTGGCCGCAGCACCGCCGGGAGCACAAAGCACAGAATTGTTGTATCAACTGTCCAGGGCTTACGAAGAGAGTGGTAGCTCACAGCAGGCTCTGGCGAGCATCGACCAGCTGCTGATGCGCAAGGCGGATGCCAACCCGCGCCTGTATGCGGATACCCGGTTCCGTCAAGGGGAACTGTTGTTCAGTAAGGGCGATTATATTGAGGCGGAAAGCGCTTACCGCGCTGTCGTTGAGCTGGGGCCGTCCGTATCGGCCTATGAATCCTCGCTGTATAAGCTCGGCTGGAGCCTGTTCAAGCAGGAGCGCTACCGGGAAGCCCTGCCACCGCTGCTGACATCGCTGGACCTGAAATTGGCGCCCCTGGGAGAAAATTCT
>CBDTVJ010000630.1:0-2324 GCA_965363655.1 uncultured Halieaceae bacterium
TCCAAGCGCGATATTTGTATTGGTTATGTCGCAGGCACTAGAGGTGCTATTGATACCTGGAAGATTTGGGAGAATATCGATTCTGGTATATGTGTGCCTAAAGAGGTCTCTCTCCGGCAATCGATAAAAGTCGTAGTGAAGTACCTGGAAGCCAACCCTGGCAAGCTCCACCTTTCGGCAAGCAGTAACGTCCTGAATGCCTTTATAGATGCCTTCCCCTGCGAAAATAAGCCAGACGACGCATAATCTGCCTCGGGTGACGCTTTCATAATGACCGCTTTCGACTGCGATCTCAAACAGTCAACGCGACAATATTTTTACCGCGGTTCTAGATTCCTCGCCAGTACGCCGCCCACAAATGGCATATCTTCCTTGAGTAGAATATCCAGAAATCTGGCGTCGGTTACTCGTTCCAGCACCGCCTCCCGCGCGAGGCGTGCGGTTCTCTCTTCGATCAAATCGGGTTCTTTGTCTTTGACGCGCTGCAGGTCAGCTACATCATTGAGGTGGCGTTTATATGTCCTTAAATCGCTCAATCGCAGATTCGAGTCTTGCTCGATCATGCGCTGAATTTCCAGCACCGCCCCCCGTAGTTTGGCCTCCAGTGGGTGCTTTATCCTGAGTCTTGTAATTGAAAGCTTATTGCGAATATCCATAGATTAACCTGATGCCTATAGGCTAGTTGTTCAGGTTGGATAGTTTGAGCTGCCCGGGGTGACAACAGAATGACTGTAGACGACAACATCTTGACCGAATGCGCCAATCGATTGTAATTTCGCCTTGACTGGCACTAGCAGCGGCGGCATTCCCATAACGGGTATCGTCGGGTGCCTGCTGGCGGCTGGATGTCGCGACTGCCTTTGGAGTAAAGGGAGGTACTTGTTAATTTTATGTATTCGACTGATGATAAGCAGAGTCAGTCAATAAACGTTTAATTGCTGGAGATGATGGACGGCCACATGCAATTTATTGGATTAAACAGGCTCCTTGTCGCGTGGTTGATGATTGTGGGTTTTGTGGTTTCCCCCGCTGCCGTGCTGGCGGCGCCAGACAATCTGTTGGTCAGTGTAACGTTCGGCAAGGACCTGCGAGCGGGCCGGCGTGCTTTGGAGCCCTCCCGGAGCCGCCTTTACCAGACCCGGGATCGCCGCGACATACAGCAGTTACGAGTGCTGGAGGGGCATACGGCATTCATCAGCTATAGCCGGTCCGTGCCCTACCCGGTCATCTTCGCCGGTGATGGTATTTACGGGGAAAACCGGCCCTATGGCCTGGAATATAAAGACCTGGAGTCTGGTTTTACGGTATCCCCTCGACTTGATAAAGGGCGTCTATTGCTGGACATCAGTGCGCAGGACGAGCGCATGTCCTCCCGGGGAGGCAGCATTATTGAGGGCTCTAGCCTGAAAACCACTGTCAGTGGTGAGTTGGGCCAATGGATTCAGCTGAGCGGCCAGTTTGAGCAGGTGGCCGAGGAAGGTCCCGGTATTGTGCGCTCATCTGGCAACGCGCCCCGAAGAGATGACAATGAGATATGGGTTCGCGTGGATCGCCTGGACTGATCTTCGAGATCCCGGTGTGCCTATGCGCCCTCACTACCCCTTCCGCCATCGATGATAACAACCCCCGGTTTCCTGACGAGCGCCGTTGTCCTTGCTTGAATACCTCCCCTGACTATCTGACAGTACAGCATGAAAAACCCTAAAGCTTTTTCCAATTTGGCCGATATAGAATAAACAGAAGCTATTTTTAAGCACCTAGGATTGTCTTTTCTATTGATTTCAATGACTTAGGTCAGAGTTGAATGGAGAAGGGGTGTTTTGGCAGGGCAATTTGATATCGAGGGTCGGCCCATTGCAGTTACAGGGACTTTCGCGAAAGGAAGCCAGGTGGCAGCGGCCGAAGTAACAGCATGGGCAAAATGCGAACGCAACTGAGCAAAGTGTAAATCAATGTATCGGTACAGTAGCGACAATATCATCACCTACACGCCTGAGGACGTGATTCTGTTCAAGGAATCACCGTTTGCCTGCTGGATGGAACGCCTGACGCTGGAAAACCCTGGGCATGGAATATCGCCTGATGCGGGTAGTAAACCTGGAAGAGAAAGCACGCGATTTCTGCATAACATTACTTTCAGGCTAAATGCGCAGAGCCACACTGCCAATTCAGTGACCTGGGAAGATTTCGTTCACGTAAGCCAGTCTCCGCCAGTCGCAAGGGCTTCTGCGCGAACCAGTCAGGCCTATACACTCCATGTCGAGGGTAAGGATGTGTTTGTGGTTGATCAGCAAATCGATGAGCCGCTAAGGCGGGCCAGGACG
>CBDTVJ010000631.1:0-2317 GCA_965363655.1 uncultured Halieaceae bacterium
CAAGATATTTGTGGAAAGTGATTTCGGAGTCACGTTCCATATTGCGGTAGGCTGCTCAGTTCCGTAAAACGCCAGTCCGGTCCTGGCGATCCTTTGCCACAAATCCCAGTCCTCGCAGGTGACCAGAGTCTCATCAAATCGACCAACCTGTTCAACTAGCGTGCGGCGAACAAGCACGCCATGGATAACCGGAGCACAGTACTCTGCCAACACTTCAAAGGGATACTCGGCAAGATAACCTACATAAAATTGCTTGGCTGTGCCGTCCGAAAAGCACTTAAGAGCATCTGAAAAGACCGCTCCCGCTTCAGAGTGGAGCTCATGTAGCTCCACCAATTCAGCAATATGAGTGCTTGTAATCTCATCATCGGCGTCGAGGAACAGGAGCCACCGACCACGTGCACTAGCCAGCCCGGTATTGCGTGCCGCGGAGGCCCCTCCATTGCTTCGAGACAGGACTAACAGTCGTGGATCTCGAGATGCTTCTGCAGCCAGAATCGTACCTGTCTTATCGCTTGACCCGTCATCAACAACTATATGCTCCCAATCACTATAACTCTGGTTCCTTACGCTTAACAGCGCACGCGCAATTGTGCCTGCCGCGTTGTAAGCAGGCGTGATCACAGATACCGCAGGGATATAGTCCTCAGCTCGATCAATCTTGTATGCCGTACCGGCATGCTGTCGCGTTGTTTTGGGGCTCTTAATCATGTCCGCCGACTGGATCCTATAGTCAATTTTGCTAGCGCTTCTTTCATTCTCCTACTACCGTAACTGTCCTCTGTTGCCTCGGCGATGTTTTACACGGCTTCCAGTAGCTGCTCCTGGTGATAGTAATCGATTCTGTCACCTCCGCGCCGCTCCTAGCCATAATAGCCACTACGGGTAACGCCCAATAGTCAACACATCAGATCGAAAGGCCAATATTCTGCAATGACCGTTTAACTCTCCTTCTTGTTGTTTGTGTAGCCATACGCTCCCAATGAACACCCGATTCATTCGGCCCGATCCCTAACTTCGATTTCACGAAGATATCTCAGCCGACGTTTTAGTAGTGAATCCCAGGCTCCCTGTTTCGCGTTTCTTCGACGCTCTATATCGGCGATGGATAATTCTCCAGCGGTTCCCGGATGCCCCTTCGCTGCAGGTGACAGGCCCAGGCCCTTGCGCACCATCACCACGACCGGCCGCATAGTAAGCTTTATGAGGTCCTTGAACACCAGCACGTATAGACGGCGATACAACAACAGAACGGGATCCAGGGTCACGGCCTTGGATAACCATCTCAGCGTGCCCCAGCGATCCCCACATTGGTTGCATTTACGCGCCAGGTACTCGCAAGAGGCGCTTTTAGCCCACCGGTAGACACGTTCGGGAAGCTCGGGATGTCGGCCCCGAACGTCTGTCATAAGCAGTGCGTGTGCCTTTGCCATTGCCACGGTGTTGCACGACATGCTGCCTTTGATTTGCCGATATCCAATCAGGAATTCCCGCACAATGCCAAACCTGTAGTGTTCGGCAATTCGAATGTACAGATCATGATCTTCGCTGCCCTCGGCATCATATTCTCTGTACTTACTATCATAGCCCCCGACGTGCTCAAAACAACTACGCCGTATCAATGGTGCGCTCGCGTGGCCGATAAAATTGCTATACACCAGCGACAGGCAGGCCTCTCCTTCCACATCAGAGGCATTGTAGCCGCCGGTCAGCTGACCATTTTCATCAATGCGGGTCGACCATGCGTAGACAAGCCCCACATCTGGTCCGGCCAGGGAGAAACAGTCCACTTGCTTTTCCAGGTTTTGTGGATACCAGATATCATCGGCATCGAGAGGCGCAATATACTCACCGCTGGAGTTTTCAATGGCAAGGTTACGCGCAGCGGCAACGCCCTGGTTGGAGCTGCGAAGCAGACTGATACGACTGTCTTGTTCTGCAAAGGCCTGGACAATCTCTGCGGTGCGATCCCGTGAGCCATCGTCAACAGCCAGCACCTCAATGTTCGTATAGGTCTGGGCCAAGACCGATGCCAGCGTCGCCTCGATGAAGGCCTCCGCGTTATAAGCAGGTATAATGACCGACACCAGAGGTACTGACACCGACTGTCCGGGCTTGACCCCTTTCACTTCCGTTGTAATTATGATGGTCCCTTCTATGAACAAGCGGCTAATGAGCTGGCTTTGTCGCAAACTGGCGCAAGTTCCCTTGTATTTTATACACTTGGCCTAAGAATATTCAAAAATATAGTGATAAATTGTGATCAGGCGCATTACGCGCCTCATTGTGGTTCGGCATATGCCCCATTCTTATCTAT
>CBDTVJ010000632.1:0-2305 GCA_965363655.1 uncultured Halieaceae bacterium
ATGTTTTTGCAGGGTGAGTACGAGGACGCGATCGAATGGAGCGACAAGGCGCTTGCCTATGATCGCCGCTCAAACCGGCCGGGAGAGTTAAAGCTGGATGTCTATGAGGCGACGGCAGACTGGAAGAGTGCCAGGTTTGTAGCTACAAAACTGGTAAGGGACAATCCCAGGAACGGCGGTTATTTTGAGCGCCTGGCTATTATTCACATGAGGCTGGGCGAGAGAGAGATGGCGCTGCAGCGTCTGGAGAGGCTCGCGGACCTCTCTGCTGGTGATGTAGCCAAACTGCGCCGCCTTGCCAGCCTGCAGGTACAGGCTGACGCAATCCCGCAAGCACGCAAGAGCCTCGAGGCCGCGTTGGTGGTGGATCCCGAATCCTATCCGGTGCGCCTGGACCTTGCCGGGATAGACTTTCTTGAAGGTGACCTGGCGGGTGCCACACGTTGGGCGACGGAATTGGAGAGAGTGTACGGCCAGAAACCCGAGCTGGACCTGCTGCAGGGGGATATCGCATGGAGCCAGGGCCGTATGGAAGAGGCGCATGCCCATTACCTGAAGGCCTTTGAGCTTGATCACAACAACGGTTTGGCTATCAGGAAGCTTTATGAACTGGGTCAGCAGGGCGTGGGTACAGCGGAATTTACCGATGCGCTGGAATCTGCGCTGCGGGAGTCTTCGCTACCGGTGTTGGCGGTGAGGTTGCTGGCGGACAGCTATCTTACCCAGGGAGATACGGTAAAGGCCGCGCGCTATTATGAGCAGTTGCTTGGCCTGGGAGAGTTGCCTGACGAAGCCGGTATCCTGAATAACCTGGCCAATATCTATGCCGCTGATGATCTCGACCAGGCGCTGGCGACAGCGCTACGTGGATTGGAAGTGGAAGGTGGGCAGAGCTCGGCAATGCTGGATACTGTTGGCTGGATACTGACTCGGCAAGGTAAGTATGAAGAGGCTCTGCCTTACCTGCGCAAGGCTTACTCTAAAAACTCGCGCGATGCCGAGATTCGCTACCACACTGGCGTGGCCCTGCTTGGGCTGGGCAGGAACTCCGAGGCCGCGTCGGAATTGCGCGCGTCACTGGTCTCGGGTCAGGAATTTGCCGGGCGCGATGAGGCCCAGCGCAGGCTGGCCTCAATAGCGCAGTAGGCATAAACCGCTAGTCGAGTTTGCCCAGGATCGCACCACCGGTGGGGATACCGACGCCGGAAGTCACCAGGGCGTGATTCACTTCCTTGGCCGGCTGGTTCACAGACGTTCCGCGCACCAGACGCGTGGCTTCGACGAGGCCGTTTACACCGTGAATGTAGGCCTCACTCAGCTGGCCGCCGTGGGTGTTGGTCGGTAGACGGCCGTCAGTCCTGAGGGCTCCGTCCAATACGAAATCGCCGGATTCACCGTAGCCACAGAAGCCCCAGGCTTCCAGCTGCAACAATACGATGGGTGAAAACGCGTCGTAGATAACCGCAGCGTCAATATCCTTGGCACTCAGGCCACTCATCTCATAAACATTCTGGGAGGCGCGTTCCATTTCTGGAATGCCGGCAAACTCTTTTCGATAGAACGATGTCATCTGTTCCTGGTCTTCCGCCGCACACTGGGCAACACCGCGAACCGCGACGCCCGGTTGCTTCAGGTCCCTGGCGCGTTCTGGAGTAGTCACAATCACGGCTGAGCCGCCATCGCTTTCCTGGCAGCAGTCAAACAGCTGCAGCGGGTCGGCGATCATGCGCGCCGCATCGTATTCTGCCCGGTCAAAATGACGACCATGAAAAAAGGCGGCGGGATTATTGGCACCGTAAACACGGGTGGAATGCGCGACCTCGAACAATGCGTCCTTGGTGACGCCGGTATTGTGCATCCAGCGCTGGGTGAACATCGCTACCCAGCTGGCGGGTGTCAACAGGCCGTAGGGCATATACCAACCCCAGTGGATTGCATCGGCTGTGCTGATAGCACCGGAAACACCACCGGAAAAGCGGTGCCCACTGCGGCCGTTAAGCGCGCGATAAACCACCACACACTCGGCCATGCCGGTAGAAACTGCCATCACCGCCTGGTGCAGGCAGCTGGTGGCGGCGCCGCCGCCGTAGTGAGAGCGGCCATAAAAGGTGAGTTCGCCCACGCCCAGTGCCCTGGCTACCTCGATCTCATCGTTGGTATCCATGGTGAAGGTGGCCATGCCGTCGATGTCACTGGGCTTGAGGCCGGCGTCGTCAATAGCGGCCTTCACCGCCTGTACTGCCAGTGATAATTCGGAAACGCCTGAATCCTTGCTGAATTCAGTGTTGCCGATGCCGACGATTAC
>CBDTVJ010000633.1:0-2295 GCA_965363655.1 uncultured Halieaceae bacterium
CGTAAGTTCAGCACCCAGCACCCAGCACCCAGCACCCAGCACCCAGCGGCCGCGGCCAATAGTTAATTCAATGCCTTCTTTTCAAAAAAAGGTTCTTCATTTATCATCGGTCACTCGTTGGCTTGGCAAGGTCATAAATTTTTCCTTAACACAGTATTAGAGTTTCTCCTGACTGATAAAAAATGCCATCACCAAAGGACGTTAATGTGAAGAAGCCTGTAAGAGATGCGCTTATCGTGGCTGCTATCACAGTGGTTTTCTTAATACCTTTTGCTGAGATCGCGTTGCGTATCGACTGCGCGTACTGCACCTGGTCAGAAAGGAATGAGGGGCGTTATGCCCCACCCTATGCCGTGGGCCGGAGTTCCTGGTATCGCGTTGACGCGCCCAATACGGTGCTCAATTATCAGTTGGCCGAGTTCGACTACGAGAAAAAAACCAACTCTCTCGGTTTCAGGGACATCGAGCACCCCATATCCAGGCCTGCGGGCGAGCTGCGTCTTATCGCCGTTGGCGACTCCTTCACCGAAAGCTGGGGGGCGAGATTTGAGCATACCTGGTTGAATGAGCTGCACGCGATGCTCAATGCTGAGCAGGGCGAAAG
Source organism: uncultured Halieaceae bacterium (assembly GCA_965363655.1). Taxonomy (GTDB): domain Bacteria; phylum Pseudomonadota; class Gammaproteobacteria; order Pseudomonadales; family Halieaceae; genus Marimicrobium. Next base: position 605 of record CBDTVJ010000633.1, read on the forward strand.
CCCTATAGGATTGATGTGTGGCGGTACAGCAGGAAACGATCCTTTTTATAACTACCGTATGCTGGTGGACCGGTTGCTGGTCTATCGTCCTGATTTTGTCCTGCTAGTGGTGAATAATAGCGATGTAATGGATGTTATCCTGCGCGGCGGGATGGAACGTTTTCAGGCGGACGGGACGGTCAAAGGTGTTACGGCGCCCAAGACACCTCTGCTATACGAATCGAGTCATCTAGCGCGTTTTATTCTTTTTGAGCTATTCGATTATACCCACCTGCTGATAACCAAGTCGGAACGTGACAGCAAGGCTGAGCAGGCAATGGATCAGCTAAATGCATTGGTGAGCCAATATGACAAGCTGCTTAAATCGCAGGGGGTCGATTTTACGCTGGTGCTCGCCCCGCATCACAATGAACTGAGGAAAAATCGCTACGACAGACTGGATGCAATGAAAGATTATGCACTGCAGCATCAGATTGATGTTATCGATACCAAGCCTTACCTTTATCAAAAAATCGAGGCGCAGGAGAGCACGATCGAAGATATGTACTGGCGCGTCGATATGCATTTCACGGAGCTGGGTTATCGCTATTTTGCCGAGGCAATAAATATTGGGCTGGCGCCTAAAATCAACCGCGCGAGGGAGGCGGCACAAGTGCTTGTCCACGATCCTGTTGCGCTGTAATAGGTTTTCAAAACGGAAATTCGAACCGGGTGCAATTCCATATTATACTCTCCACACAACTGGCAAAGTGATCTAACAATGGAATACAGGAAACTCGGCAACTCCGGACTCAAGGTATCAGAACTTTCCTTTGGCTCCTGGGTGACATTTAACAAGCAGCTTGACTCGAAATCGGCGGAACGCATGTTTGGCACCTGCTTCGATGCTGGCATCAATTTCTTTGATAACGCGGAAGGCTATGAAGCCGGCGGGTCAGAGATAGTGATGGGTAAAGCACTCAAGGCGCTTGGCCGGCCCAGAGATAGCTACTGCGTGTCTTCCAAGGTGTTCTTTGGCGCCACTGCCGATCCGGCGCCCACGCAGAAAGGCCTGAGTAGAAAACATGTCACCGAGGCCTGTCACCAGGCACTGCAACGCCTGCACGTCGACTACCTCGACCTGTACTTCTGCCATCGTGCAGACCCTGAAACGCCTATCGGCGAAACCGTGTGGGCGATGCACAACCTCATTACCCAGGGAAAAGTGTTGTACTGGGGCACTTCTGAATGGACTGCGGCAGAAATTACCGAAGCCTATGAATTTGCCGAGAAAAATCACCTGACACCACCGACCATGGAGCAGCCGCAGTACAACCTGCTCGATAGAGAACGATTTGAGGTTGAATACGCGCCGCTCTATGAGAAATACCGTATGGGCACCACCACCTGGTCGCCACTGGCCTCTGGCGCTTTGACGGGGAAATACCTCGACGGCATCCCCGAGGGATCAAGGGCGTCTTTAAAGGGTTATGAATGGCTGAGAAACACCATGGTCGACTCCGACAGAGGCCAGGCGCGAATGAAGAAGGTGGCGACCCTGATGCCGATTGCCGAGGAACTTGGAACGAGCCTGTCAAAGCTTGCCATCGCCTGGTGTTTGCTTAACCCCAATGTCTCGACAGTAATATTGGGAGCATCAAAGGTAGAACAACTCGAAGAAAACCTTGGTGCACTGGAGGTGCTGCCCTTGC
>CBDTVJ010000634.1:0-2282 GCA_965363655.1 uncultured Halieaceae bacterium
AGCATCTCTGGTTTCTTCAGCTGAGAAATATCCAGATTGCCCACATCCCAGGTTTCATAATCGGCAAATTCATCTTCGGGTGATAGATAAGGGTGTGTTTCGCCATCACCCTTTATTTGGGTAATCTCGTAATTAGGTTCCCACTTGGCACGCAGTTTGACGTAGTTTTCATCAACTACCCCGCCAGCATAAGTTTTCTCCGTGGGGAACATCCATCCATTCGACAGGTTGCCGTTATGCGAAAATGCAAACGCACGACCGCCTATTTTAGTTTCATAATCTTCGAGCCATTGATAAAGCGTCAGGGGGTCGGTGCTACCCATGGGCGGTTGGGTCGTGGGAGGCTGAACTTTCAGTGCAAGGTCAGCACCGTCACGAAGCATGACATTCCGGTGTAGATTGATACCCTGCGGTACGGAGGTCCATTCATAACCGATAAATGCGGTAAAAAGGCCTGGTTCATTATTTTTCTCAGCAGAATCAACAATGGCTTTCCAAACCCTGCCGAACACCTCTGATCCTGGACTGTAATCAGTAACCATTTGTTCAGGTAAAGTCATTTGCGAAAAATTGCTAATGAGGTCAAAAGCGGCCTCACCTGCAGCTTTGCCACCTTTCTGAAACGCCTCATGCCATTCTTTACCCTTTTTGTCGGCAAGAATATTGGGGGTGCCGCTTTGAATATCAGCTGCAATCCCCATTAAGTCCGTATGGTCAGTCAGGACCATCCAATCAAGAGGGCGAGCAAGTTTGACGGGTATACCTGTAGACGAGATTAGCTCCTCTCCTCGCGCAAAACGATAGGCGTCATCTGGTTCCAGGGTATTTCCAAACAGTCCGGCATCTAACGAGAAGGCGGTGTGTAAATGTGAATCACCCCAATAGACATTCGTAGCTTGAGTGGTCCCTGCATAAGGAGAATAATGCTTCGCTGCTTCGCTGACTACGTCGGAAGAGGCCGCTGCAGGCAATGCAGCCAGGGCCAATAGGGTTGAACAGAGTGTTTTTTTCTGGAATATCATAAGTGGCATCTTGTTATTAGCGATTCTTAAGTTGCAGGATGATAGTACATTTACTGGCAACAGACTACCTTGCAACAAGTCTCCCCGATCTGATTATCTATAACCGCCTGGGCCATCAGCCAGTAAGCTTTTCGCGAAGGTGCAGGAGTCACCAGCCAAACCAGAGTAGACAACCTGCTCGACACACCCCGCTTATAGTTCCTATACTTGGATACACCGCCTTTTTTCCAATGTTCAAACACCAGATTCAGTTATAATTCTTAGACAACGTTACGGAGAACACAAATGCTCAAGAAGACCGCTATAGTAGCCGGGATGGCCCTGGCCATGTCCACAACCGCTCAAGCAGACTACCAGTGGGAGTTGGGTGCTGCCTACGGTACTGGCGAATTCGATATAGCTGACCAAAATCCTGATAACGATGCCATTTCTGGCTACGGCACTTACTTCATAGATGCCGTTGATGACACTAAAGGCCCCCTGGCTGAGGCTGATTTCCTGGATCGCGCCAGCAGCATCAGCATTTTCGCCGAGAATTCTAATATCGATGGTGATTTGATAGATGATTTGGGGCGCAAAAATTATGGTATGGCGACTCACTCTGTGTTCTCTGATGCCGGCTGGATCATTGACTTCGGTTATACCCGTCTGGAAACCGATACTCTGCGTACCTCTGTCTCAGCCGGTCAACTGCCGACTGATCCTGGTGTGGATCGTCCGCTCGATACCATCGATGTCGACCAGTTCAGGCTTGGGTTTGGTAAGTACCTGACAGACAGAACAACACTTGTCTTGAGCTACGAATACTCAGACATCGATGAAGCTGGGGATTACAGCACCTACAGGCTGGACCTGGAGCACTTGTTCCAGTTTTCTTTCGGCGACATCAAGGCAGAAGCCTCCTATGGACTGGTCGACATAAGTGTTGATAAAAAACTTCTGGGAGACGTGGACGATATCGATATTTACGTGGTCGGCGCTACCTACTACTTCGGCAGTAACAAAAATTGGGGCGTGGGCGTCAATGGCGGTCAAGAAGACTTTGACGGTGACTCGTTCAAGCGCTGGGAAGCGAATGTATCATGGTTTATCACCGACCAGTGGGAAGTCGCTCTGGACTACTCAGACGGCGAGTATGACGACCTGGACAACGTGGAATCAAAGCTCGCTACACTTAGCGCACGCTTCCGCTTCTAAGTAAGGCCCACCCCACCGCTAACTAAGCCACAACCTTCATCCCAAGGCCCTTGAGATTCATCA
>CBDTVJ010000635.1:0-2265 GCA_965363655.1 uncultured Halieaceae bacterium
GCTGGTCTTTTTCGCTGCAGAGGACCTTTTCGCACTGGCTGCTTTTGGCTTCGCAGCCGCAGGCTTCCTCCGCGCGGGAGCCGCTTTTTTTGCCGCGGCCGGCTTTTTTGCGGTGACTTTTGCTTTGGCAGCCATAAACAGGCCTCCTTACTTGTTATCAGTGTTCCCAGAATATGGCATCAGCCTAGCCTGTAAAGCGTTTGGGGGCATTGATCCGGCTCATGAAATGCACAACCGTGGCTGCAGGCCGAATTACTGTACCAAAAAGCTGGATAAGGGCTGGATTGGCGCCTTGGCCGGCTCAGGAACGGGGATTTTGAGTCAGTACCGCCGGCCCATAACCGTCGATAAAAGCCTGTGGTAAACGCCTCGGCCTGCCGCTACTCATTTCGATACAGGCAAAGCGCATTCGCGCGCGCAACAGGGTAACCCCGTCATCAATCCGGATCACCTGAAACTGGCGACTCATGGTCAGCTTGCGGTCCCACTCGACGATCCAGGTGGCAACTGCGACCCTGTCCCCCTCCCTGGAGGCTTGCAAATAGTCATATTCGCTGCGTGTGATGGCCATGGCCCTGTCCAGCGCCCGATAGCTGTCGAGGTCCAGGCCAAGGCTTACCGAATGGGACCAGGCCACCTGTTCACACCACTTCACATAGACCGTGTTGTTGGTGTGATTCAGCCCATCGATATCCTGAGCGCGCACACAGGTCTGCAACAGGTGTGGATGCGGATGATCCCAGAGCTCTTCCAGGTCGATCAAGACGGTGCCGCGATAACGTCATCCGCCGCCGTTTCCAGGGGTTTCAGTGCGAAATTCAAATAGCCATAGGCAATGGCGATGACGGGGCAGAGCAGGTTGAAAAAAGCATAAGGTGCATAACTGAAGGTGGCCACCCCCAGGGTGGCAGACATATAAGCGCCACAGGTATTCCAGGGGATCAGCGCGGAAGTCAGTGTAGCGGAGTCTTCCAGTGTCCTGGAGAGGTTCAGTGGCGACAGGCCACGACGCTCATAGGCGCCCTTGTACATACGCCCGGGTAGCGCCACGGCGATGAACTGGTCCGCTGCCAGCACATTGGTGCCCACGCAGGTCAGCACGGTGGTGGTGATCAGGGAACCGGTGCTGTTTACCCATTTCAGGGCCAGCTGCAACAGGTAGTTCAGTATGCCCGTGCGTTCCAGCACCCCGCCAAAACCGAGGGCACAAAGAATGAGCCACACGGTATTTAGCATGCTGCTCATACCGCCTTTACTGAGTAGCGCGTCGAGAAACTCATTGCCGCTATCTGAGGTATAGCCATTGAACAGGCTGATCCAGACACCCTTGAACAGCGCAAAAACTTCGCTCAACTGCCCGTCGTCCCCGGCCAGCTTGAGTACAGCCTCGCTCTGGAAGAGCAGTGCGAAGACGCCACCGGCAAGGGCGCTGACAATAATAGATGGATAGGCCGGATAGCGCTTGTAGACCAGTACCAGCATCAGTAACAACGGCAACAACAGGTGCAGGCCTATATTGAACTGCACCGCAATATCACGCTGCAACTGCTCGACTTCAGTGGGGGTAGAGGCATCGGCGCTGCCGATGAGAGCAAAAATAACCAGCGCAATAGCGAAGCTGGGCACAGTGGTCCACAACATATGCCTGATGTGGTCGAACAGGTCAACGCCGGTGACGGCGGCGGCCAGATTGGTGGTATCCGACATAGGCGACAGCTTGTCACCGAAGTAGGCGCCGGAGATTATCGCGCCTGCGGTGATGGCGGGAGATAGGTCAAAACTGCCGGCGATACCCATCAGGCCGATGCCCAGCGTTCCGGCTACCGTCCAGGAGCTACCGATACTAATGGCCACTATGGCGCAAATAGCGGCGCTGGCGGCGTAGAAGATGGAGGGGTTCAGCACCTGCACCCCGTAGTAGATCATCGCCGGCACAGTGCCGCACAGAATCCAGGTGCCAATCAACATACCCACAGACAACAGGATCAGCACCGGGGCGAGGCCCACGCCAATACCGTCAATGATTCCGTTCTGGGCCTGATGCCACGGGATACCCACGCGCCTGCCCACCAACGCGGCGACACAGCTGGCCAATACCAGTGCAATCTGATTGGCGCCATAAGAGGAATCAGCGCCGAAAAGATAGACCGAGCAAGCCAGCAGCGTCACCAGAAAAACAATCGGCGCCAGCGCCAGGGCGGTTGTAAGTTTGGGGGATGGTCGGCTTGCGGTCAAAAGTTTCTGCTCTCGTTTATCAGTGGTTTA
>CBDTVJ010000636.1:0-2261 GCA_965363655.1 uncultured Halieaceae bacterium
GATATACCCAGTGGGTGAGGCGCAATCAATAGGCAGTGAGCGTGACACTGTCCCTAGGGGGAATCATCACTGCATCCTTCATTACACAAGGTCACCCGCCCCAGCAACCAATCTACCTGAACCTCGACGGACATACCGTTTTCGTGGGTAAGTTTAACGTAGCCTCCGCTTGCCCCCCCATCCGGGTAAAAACGAATGACTCCGGCGTCGTCCCGATTAAGCTCCCTGCTACCCAAAACCTCAATCTGTAGGCCCTCGGGTAGCTCCCGTACTTTCTCCCCAAGGCTTATCTGCCTGGTTTTCGGGTTGATCAAGACATCTTTTTCGCCGCCACTTTGAATCGCAGAATAACGCGCGGCGCTCAGCAGGCTGACAACATCATTGACTGCCCCGTGATATTGGGAAGATAGGTAAAGTCGCTGCATCGCCGGGGCGCTGACACCGACAACAATAGCCGCAATGGCTAGCGCCACCATTAGTTCAAGCAGTGTAAATCCACCCTGCCCGCCCTCTGGTGCGACCGATCGCGGCAAGCCCAGGTACCGTTTCCCGTGCAAGCGACGGTTACCAGTTGCCGACGTCGGAGTCCTCACTCTCGCCACCCTGGGCGCCATCCTGGCCAAGGGAGAAAATATCAACCTCCGCATGAGTGCCAGGATAGACATAGTGATAGTCATACTTCCAGGGATCCTTTGGCACTGCGGACTTAAGGTATGGACCATTCCAACCATCGGCACTACCTGGCTTATCGACTAATGCACCCAGGCCCTCGCTGCTGGAGGGATATCGGCCCACATCCAGTTTGTACATTTCCAGGGCCTGTTCCAGGTCCTTGATCTGGACAAGAGCCGTCTTGGTCTTGGCTCCGCCCAGCTGCTTCAGGACACTGGGTCCAACCAGACCGGCTAGCAGGCTGATAATCGCCAGAACCACGAGCAGCTCGATCAGTGTAAAACCAGATCGCCGATGTGGCAAAGAAGAAATCCCGGGTAGTGTTCTCATAAAAAATTTTCCTGTTTCGTATATTTTATCGTCACCAGGACAGCAACCCGGTAACTATGCACCAGATTCAAATAGCCAGGTCGTTCACGGACATAATGCCCATAAGAATAGCAATAATGACGACGGCAATGGTTCCGCCCATAGTAAGAATCAAAACCGGTTCCAGCAGGGTCAGACTGCGTTTCACACCAGCCTGGACTTCTTCATCGTAGACCTGGGCCAATTCTGTCATCATCTGGTCCAAACTGCCAGATTCCTCTCCGACACGCACCATCTGTATAACCAGCGGTGAAAAAACCTTCGCTTCTTCAAGAGCGACAGACATCCGCTCCCCACGCTTTACAGCTGGCTCGAGTATTCCCAGTGCTGACTTGATATGGCTGTTATCAACGGTTTCCACAGCGATCGAAATTGCCTGGAGTAGAGACACGCCATTACCCAAAAGAGTTCCCACGGTTCTGGAGAATTTAGAGACTTCATATTTAAAGACCACGGGTCCCAGCAGGGGAAGGCCTAACAAACGCTGGTCAAACTGAGCTCTGCCCTCTTCGCTGCGCAGCCAATTGCGAAAAAAGAAGCCTATACCCACCACCACCAGTAGCATCAGCCAACCGTAGCTTTTTATTGCTTCTCCCGCAGATATAACTGCCCGTGTCAAAACAGGCAAGGCGTCCCCCATATCGTTAAACAATGCCTCAAACTGGGGGACCACAAAACCCAACATGCCGACGATAGACAGTACTGCCACCGTCAGCAGGATTGCGGGATAAATCAAGGCCGAAACAACACTGGATCTCACGGTTTTTGCGTTGCTGAGGTATTCTGCCAGGCGAGTCAGCACCTCCGCCAGATGGCCGCTGGCCTCGCCTGATCGAACCATATTGATATAGAAGTTACTGAAGACCTGGGGGTAGGATTGTAGCGCCTGGCTCAAACCCTTACCTGCCTTAACCGAAGACAGGAGTTCCTCCAGCAGCTCTCGCAACTGTGTGTTCGCCGCCATATCGATCATGACTTTAAGGGCCCGGTCAATCGGCAGGCCAGCGCGCAGTAGCACCGACAATTCCCGGGTCATAGACAGTATTTCATCACTGCCCGCACCTCCCGGACCGCCTGATGCCGCACCCACCGAAGCACCACCGTGGCGCGCCGGCTCCAGGCTCAGCAGAGTGAATCCCTGGGAGCGCAACTCCCGGGATGCCAATTCGATTCGGTCAGCGGCAATTTGCCCTTCAGTGGTCTTGCCCTGACTGGAAATT
>CBDTVJ010000637.1:0-2254 GCA_965363655.1 uncultured Halieaceae bacterium
CGTTCGGGATCGTGTCGCTCCAGCAAGGTGAGTAGCTGGCTGGCATTTTCTGCAATGGCACCACTAAGTGACTGCATCTTTCCATCTTCCAGATGCAGTATGCGGTCAGCGACATCCAGAATACGATTGTCATGGGTAACAATAATGACTGTAACGCCCTGCTCCTTGGCCAGGACACGCATCAAATCAACCACGTCGCGCCCAGAGTGGCGATCCAGGGAGGCCGTGGGTTCATCTGCCAGCACTATTTTCGGCTTAGCCACCAAAGCCCTGGCGATTCCCACGCGCTGCTTCTGCCCCCCGGACAGTTCGTCAGGGTACCTGTGTTTATGTTCCCCCAGGCCTACCGATTCCAGCATCGCATCTGCTCTTTCCGATGCCTGTTTGCGAGTTATTTCCGGGTGCAGGTGAAGTGACATAGCGACATTCTGGCTGGCAGTCAATGCATCGAGTAGATTGTGTGCCTGGAAAATATAACCGATCTGGCGCCGCACCGATTGCATCAGTCCCTTGCCAGCCCCACGCAATTCGGTACCCAAAATATTGAGACTGCCTGCCTGGGCGGAGCGCAGTGCTCCCATTAGCGTAAGAAGCGTCGTTTTCCCGGACCCTGATGGGCCGGTCAGTATGACTATTTCGCCCGGTTTTATACTGACATTGATGTCGGAAAGAATTTTCTTTCGCAGTTTTCCCAGACCATAGGAGTGCTCAAGGCGATCAATTGAGATGATTGTGTCGGGAGCCTGTGTACTCATTAGAAAATCGATGCCGGTTCCGCTGAGCGAATTTTTCGCAGGGCCAAAAGTGCAGAAAACACGCACATACCCAGAGTTACGCCCAGCACCGTAACAGCTCTACTACCATTCATCACAAGTTCGATCATCAGAGCCTCACTGGCTAAGCCGTACAAGTAGGTGGAAAGAATGAAACCCGGCACAAAGCCAATCACCGCAAGAACAACTGCCTGCTGGATAACGACTGTACTGAGAAAGAAGTTGGAATAACCCATCGCCTTTAGCGTCGCATACTCGGGAAGGTGGTCACTGACATCGGCAAACAGTATCTGGTAAACAATAATACAACCGACCACGAGGCCAATGAGGATGCCGAATCCGAATACATAGCCAATCGGCGTGTTAGAGGTCCAGTAGTTTATTTCCTTGTCGATAAACTCCTTTCGGTCGTAAACCCGAACGTCTGGTGGCAGATAGCCACGCAACAGGGTTTTGGCCGCCTCCAAATCCGCGCCATCGCGGAGTCTCAGCAATCCGACATCGATCACACCCCGGGCACGCCCAGGAAATATTCTCAGGAAATTGTCAGAACCGGCGATAACAGTGCCGTTAATGCCGAAGGATGGGCCCAAGGGAAACAGCCCTCTTACTTCAGACTCATGCCCGTTGATCTCCACCTTGTGCACGCCCTGCTCGGCGAGCCTCTCCTGCACTGGACCGAACTCAGGTCTGGCGCGGGAATCAAACAACACGTAATCCTCCATTTTCAGCTTGTCCAACTGATCCCCGATTTCCGGTATGTTGAAGATGCTGACAGCGGGATCAAACCCCATGACAAACAGGTCGCGGGTGTCGCCTGTCTCGATGTCTTTCCACAAACCGTGCTGCAGATAGACGGCCTGAACTGACTCAACATCCTCAAGCGACAGTGCCTGGTATAAACGACGGGAGGTAAAGGACTTGGACCCAATAACGGAAACTGTTTCCGGACTGATCAACACGAGGTCAAAAACCCAGCTGCGGTGCATTCGGACACCACTGTCAAACATAGCCTCGCGAAAACCGATTTGCATCAGAATGAGCGCGACCGCAAAGCCCACACCGAGGACTGCGACGGTAAAGCGCACCTTTTCTTTTTTGAGCTGTAGCCAGCCCAGAAAGATGTCAGACATTAGTCTAACCCTCCAGTACCACTTCCACCTGAAGATTGGTGAGGTCCGCAGCCAGGGAACTGTCATCCAGCTTTATCTGAACCTCCACAACCCGGGCATCAACCCGAGATACAGGGTCGGTAGCGAGCGCTTCCATTTTTCCTACTTTGAGGCCAATGCGCTCTACGTGTCCTGTGAGCGGCTGTTTCAGTGCTGGGCTGAACGCCCTGGCTTTCTGACCCATGCGAATGCGGCCAATATCGGTCTCATAGACCTCGGCGATAACATACATTTCCTGGGTCTTTCCAAGCTCCACGATGCCATTGATGCCTACTCGCTCGCCCTCGCGCGTGTGGATGGCTATCACCC
>CBDTVJ010000638.1:0-2238 GCA_965363655.1 uncultured Halieaceae bacterium
CCCGGGTGGCCGATCACTCCGGCCTGGAAGCCATCGACACCCTGGCCGAGCGCTACCTCAGCGCCGGTAAAACCCTGCACCTGGTGCACCTTAGCGGGGAGTGCAAAAAACTCCTGCGCCGGGCGGGCAGCCTGGTGGAGGTTAATGTGATTGAGGACCCCAGGTATTTCGTCGCGGACGACGCGCTGGCCTGAGAACAGCGGGCGCTGGTGCGCCCCGGCAATTCAATAATAAGATCGCTTCTGTTACTTTGCTTGGGGACGCAGGCACATGGGGAAGGGACAGCACTGATGGCAAAGAGTAATAAGTGGCAAAGGTTGAACTGGCAGGATCCCTTTGGGCTGGAACAGCAGTTGAGCGATGAGCAGCGCATGGTGCGCGACAGTGCCCGCCAGTACGCCCAGGACAGTCTGCTGCCACGGGTGCAGCAGGCTTGCCGCGATGAGCAGACTGACCTGGCGATTTTTCGTGAAATGGGCGAGCTGGGTTTGCTGGGCTCTACCATCGAGGGCTACGGTTGTCCCGGCGTCGACTATGTTTCCTATGGCTTGATTGCCCGTGAAGTAGAGCGGGTGGATTCCGGTTACCGCTCCATGATGAGTGTGCAGTCTTCACTGGTGATGTATCCGATCTACGCCTATGGCTCTGAAGCCCAGCGCGAAAAGTACCTGCCCAAACTTGCCACCGGGGAATGGATAGGGAGCTTCGGCCTGACCGAACCGGACCATGGTTCAGACCCCGGCAGTATGGTGACCCGGGCCAGGAGTGTCGATGGCGGTTACCAGCTCAGCGGCGCCAAGATGTGGATCACCAACAGCCCCATCGCCGATGTTTTTGTGGTCTGGGCCAAAACCGATGATGACAAAATTCGTGGTTTCATCCTGGAAAAGGGCATGCCGGGGCTGAGCGCGCCAAAGATTGAAGGCAAGCTGGCGCTGCGTGCATCCATTACCGGGGAAATCGTAATGGACGAGGTGTTTGTTTCCCCCGAACAGCTGCTGCCAGGCACTGAGGGCTTGAAGGGTCCCTTTGGCTGTCTCAATAACGCGCGCTACGGTATTTCCTGGGGAGCGATGGGCGCGGCGGAAACCTGCTGGCATACCGCCCGTGACTACACCATGGAGCGCACGCAGTTTGGTCGTCCGCTGGCGGCCAACCAGTTGGTGCAACTCAAATTGGCCGATATGCAAACTGAAATCAGCCTGGCCCTGCAGGGTTGTTATCGTGCGGGGCAGCTAATGGATACCAGCGGTATTGCGCCGGAGCTGATTTCCCTGATCAAGCGCAACTCCTGCGGCAAGGCGCTGGCCATTGCCCGGCAGGCGCGTGACATGCTGGGCGGCAATGGCATTTCCGATGAGTATCCGGTGATGCGTCACATGGTGAACCTTGAGGTGGTGAATACCTACGAGGGCACCCATGATATCCATGCCTTGATACTGGGCAGGACACAGACAGATATCCCCGCTTTTTGACAGGTGGAAGATTGATTCACGTCAAGCGACGGCGGCTTCTGGGCTGCCATCCATTTGCAGCAGTAAGCCAGGTGACTCCATTCTTTCTCTTCGCTTTCTGGCCTGTGATCGCCTTCTTCTTGCGCGTTTAACATGATGGATCTCATGTGCCCAACTTCTCAGGGTTTCGCGTTTCACATGGATTTTCTCGTTGTCTCCGAGAAGCTCCTGGAGATGAGCAAGATTCACATCAAAATACTTTTCCTTGATAAGCGCCTGCACGGCGCGTTTCACGTCATCGGATATTTTGTTAACTGGGGATTTACCCCTGTTTTGATGCACGACAAAGTCGCTCGGTGTTAACAGAGCTAGGTGTAATAACCCACATCTGATCTGACAGTCACTGTACGACCTGATCATGCCTGGATGACCGCTTTTCTCCATTGCGGTCATAAAACTGTCCTCGACTTCAGCTAATCAGGAGGCCGCTTTGTGCCAAAAGCGGCCGGTCCCGCGACCGGAGGGCGCGAATTGCTTGTGCTGGTTATGAATCGAAATTGGCATAAATCTCTATGACCATCAAGATCCACAAAATAGCCGTAGCTACGCACGCAAGGCTTGCGCCAAACCATAAGGCTTTCGAAAACGCGCTCTGATAATAGTATTTCTTTACCGTTGTACTCACTCCAAGAACTAGAATCCAGAATGGTACAAACACGAGTATCGTCGCTATCAGTATTGCATCTGGCCTTGTATCGCCATCGTAAGGACCGGCTAACGCTCC
>CBDTVJ010000639.1:0-2229 GCA_965363655.1 uncultured Halieaceae bacterium
TCCCCGCAGCTGCATTACAAGACAGTATTGCACCACCGTCTCTGTCAATAGAAAAGACAGCCTCCTCCACGCCCTCGTACTCCGCCACTAAATTTCCTGCACTTACCGGTTCCACCATCGCTATTGCCCCCCCAGGCTACGGGTGGTAGAGCTCTCTGTCTCGGCAAAGTGTCGCATGACGTATTCTACCCGCTGCTGGGCGGATAAATGCCTGCTGCCCGACAAGCTCTGGATATGGCGCAGTCGGGGCAGCAGGCCACGGCCATTGGCTATCTGGATGGAAAGACCGGGCCGCGCATTGAGCTCCAACAGTTGCGGCCCGCTGTCCCTGTCCAGCACCAGGTCAGTACCGATGTAGCCCAGGCCGGTCATATCATGGCACTGTGCTGCCAGCAGCAAAATATCCCGCCAGCCTGGGATGCAGATATCACCAAGTGCTCGCCCGGTGTCGGGATGTGCGCTGACCGGGCGGCCGAACTGCACAGCATGCAGGCACCGCCCACTGTCCAGCGCCAAGCCCAGTCCTACGGCACCCTGGTGCAGGTTGGCCTTGCCATCGGAAGCATGGGTGGCCAGGCGCAGCATGGCCATTACCGGATAACCCAGGAAAACAATGATGCGTATATCGGGTACTCCCTCATGCGAGTAGCCGGTGAAGCACGGGTCAAACGCGATAAGGTCCTCAATAATCACTACATCGGAGGTTCCACCAAGAGAGTACAGCCCGGCAAGAATATTACTCATGTGGCGCCGAATATCGTCGATGGTAATCAGCGCTCCGGAGCTACCGACAAAGTGCTCCCCCTGACGGCCAGTCACCACCACGATACCCTTGCCGCCCGAGCCCTTGGCCGGCTTGAGGACGAAACTGTCCTGGTCCACCAACTGCCGCTCTATATGGCTAATTTCATGCTGCTCGCGCACAACAAACTGCAGGCCGGGCATCGGCACCTCATACTCCTGGGCCAATAGCTTGGTTTTCAGCTTGTTATCCACCAGCGGATAGAGCCTACGATCATTGTAGCGATTGATAAACTCTACATTGCGACGATTCATACCCAGCATGCCATGCTCGCGCAATCGCCCCGGCCTGATCCACGCAATCCCCATCAGAGCTCGTCCATTGCCCGAAAGCGTCTTAATTCACTGAGTTTGTAGCCTGTATATTGTCCCATAGCCAGGATCAGCGCCAGCAATACCAGGTTCAACTCGGGAAAATTGAAACTGAGATGCTTGAGCAGCGGCAACTCCATCAGCAGGTAGGCGATCACCGCCACAACCAAACTGCCACCCCCCTGTATCAATACCTCATGGGGGCCCTCTTCCTCCCACAGGATGGACATACGCTCAATGGTCCAGGCAATGATGATCATGGGGAAAAAGGTAATCGTCATACCCGTGCTATAGCCCATTTGGTAACCGACGATACTGAGCACCGATATCACAAAAATAACCAGCACTATCAACGTGGCAATACGCGCAACCAGTAATAGATTGAGACGGGACAGGTAACTGCGCAGTACCAATCCGATGGCCACCACCGAGATAAAACTGACCAGGCCCAGCAACAGCGAGGTCTGCAGGAACGCCATGGCGATCAGTACAGGCATGAAAGTCCCCGCCGTTTTCAAGCCGATAATTACGCGCATAAACACCACCACTGCCGCTCCCAGCGGCAACAGCAGTAGCAGCTTGAACATGCTCTGCTCTTCGATTGGCAGGCGGTGCACTCCCAGCCTCGAAAAAATACTGTCACTATCATTCGCCCGGGCCAACTTGGCTGCGGGAACACTCTGGCGGATCATGGAAAAACTCACACTGGATCCACGCCCACCCATAACATCCAGCACGGAAACGCCACCGCGATGCCACAGCAGCAGGTTAGGAGAAACACCCACCTCTGCCGTTTGCGGGTTAAACAACAACCACTCATCCTGGGCGCGGACTTCCACCATTGGTGTCAGTGTCTGTCGGCGGCGGGCATCCTCCAGATACAAACCCATAACCAACCGCGTGGCGATACCCGCGCGATCGAGTAAACTCATCAGCAGTTCGGCCTTGTCATCATTGTCCGAGAGAAGCAGAGCGGTATTCTGGTCCGCCGCGGCGCTATTGAGCAGCTTGATCAGCTCCCGTGCCAGGCTACGGGGAGAACTGGACGTCTCCTGGGCGCGGCTGAGAACCTGCTGCGCAGCGAGCTCCCGAGCATCATCCCAGTAGGTAAGATGG
>CBDTVJ010000640.1:0-2208 GCA_965363655.1 uncultured Halieaceae bacterium
AAATTGTGTATCCGACTTATCAGGCATCGATACTGATTCGCAGTCCAGCCGCTACCGCTAATGGCGCCAGCGCGATAGCCAGGCACAGCATCGCGCCAAGAATGGCCATATAGGGGGCGATGGGGACGCCATTAACCGCCGCCTGCACCGCTGCGCTGCCGAAAATAAGCACCGGCATGTAAAAAGGCAGAATCAACAGGGAGATCAGCATACCCCCGCGTTTGAGCCCCACTGTCAGAGCCGCACCAATTGCCCCCACCAGGCTGAGCACGGCCGTCCCCAGCAACAGACTGGCGACCAGGGCGGGTATGGCGGCCCCGGGCAAATTCAGCATCACAGCGAATATCGGTGACACCAGCGCCAGCAGCAGGCCGGTTACCAACCAATGTGCACTGATATAAGCCAGCACCGAAAGGTACAGCGGCTGTGGGGCGAGTAATAACTGTTCCAGGCTGCCGTCGTCAAAATCACTGCGAAACACAGCGTCGGAGGTCAGCAGGTTCGACAGCAGGGCCACAATCCACAAAACACCGGGGGCAAAGCCCGCCAGCTGATCCGGCGCGGGCCCCAGGCCCAGCGGAAACAGCGCGATGACCATGGCGAAGAACAGTAGCGGGTTGCCGATTTCAATCGGACGGCGCACCGCCAACAGCAATTGCCGACGCAACAGGCGCAGGCAAAACTGCATGTTACCAGGGACTGTCACGATGCTGCCCCGCAATCCAGGCTGAGATAATGCACATCACAACTCACGGTCAAGACCTGGTGAGAGGTCATGACAATCGCCCCGCCGCGCTCCACGTGGGATTGCAGTAACTGCTCCAGTTCGGCCACACCATCCTTATCGATGGCGGTAAAGGGCTCATCCAGCAGCCACAGCGGGGATTGGGAAAGGAATAAACGCGCCAGGTTGACGCGACGATGCTGCCCTGCTGACAGCGTATGACTGGGCACATCTTCATAGCCATAAAGGCCTAGGCTGGCCAGTGCTGCTTCGATTTGCTGGTCGCTATAGCGCTCAACACCACTGGTGTGCAGGGCCAGGTTCTCACGGGGCGTCAGCAGGGCCTTTACCGCCGCATGGTGCCCCAGGTAGAGAAAAGGGGCATGCCGATCGACCTCGCCCTCATAGCCATAGCGCGACAGGCCACAGAGGATACGGATAAGGCTGGTTTTTCCGGCACCGTTAGGACCATCAAGCTGCCACAATTGGCCAGGCTGAACTGCAAAGGACAGATCGTTGAATAACTCGCGGCCACCACGCAGCAGGGACAGGGATCGCGCCTCCAGCAACGGCCCAACGGCCAGGCCAGCAGGCACTAGAGGTTAACCACCTGAATCGCGGGAACGTGCAGTTCCGTATCGCGCTCCACGCGAAGGTTGCTGAAATCGAACAAGCTGCTATCGCCCAATTGCGAGGGCGCGATATTGCGGATACTGCGAAAAATCGTCTCGGTACGCCCGGGGTACTCTTTTTCCCACCCCGCCAACATGTGTTTTACCTGCACACGCTGCAGCTTGTCCTGGGAACCACAGAGATTACAGGGGATTATGGGGAATTCCTTATAGGCAGCAAAGCGCTGCAGATCCTTCTCCTTGCAATAGGCCATGGGGCGAATCACTACATTCTGCCGGTCGTCACTCAACAGCTTCGGGGGCATGGCCTTCAGGACACCGTTGAAAAACATATTGAGGAACAGCGTTTCAACAATATCGTCCCGGTGGTGACCCAGCGCTATCTTGTTGGCCCCAATGTCCCGGGCAAAACCGTACAAACTGCCGCGACGCAATCTGGAGCACAGGCCGCAGGTCGTTTTGCCCTCCGGCACCACTTCCTTGACGATGCTGTAGGTGTCCTTTTCCAGAATATAAAAGGGCACATCCTGTGCAGACAGGTACCGGGGCAGCACCTCCTCGGGAAAACCCGGTTGCTTCTGGTCCAGGTTGACTGCCACCAGTTCAAAATCCACTGGCGCGCTGCGGCGCAGGTTGATCAGGACATCGAGCATGGCGTAGGAATCCTTGCCGCCGGACAGGCACACCATTATCTTGTCGCCCTGCTCGATCATATTGTAATCAGCTATGGCGTTGCCCACGTTGCGGCGCAAGCGCTTCTGCAACTTGTTGAATTCGGTTTTTTCCTTGCGGGACAGTTCGCGCACGATAAGGGCCGTTAGTGCTTGATTTGGCGGGCATTTTACTTGCTTG
>CBDTVJ010000641.1:0-2197 GCA_965363655.1 uncultured Halieaceae bacterium
AAAGCTACCCG
This sequence comes from uncultured Halieaceae bacterium, assembly GCA_965363655.1. Lineage (GTDB taxonomy): Bacteria > Pseudomonadota > Gammaproteobacteria > Pseudomonadales > Halieaceae > Marimicrobium. The sequence goes on from CBDTVJ010000641.1 coordinate 12, forward strand.
GGCGCGTCCGCTGCGAATGTCATCGATACCGTGGCGCAGGTTATAGAGGAAGGAGGCGCAGGCCCCGAGGCTGGCGCCGGTGGAACCGAGGCTGCCCAGCACGTAAGCATTGATGAAGTCAGCGGGCATTTCCGCAAAACTCAGGGGGCAGTACTTCGAAGTAATCCGTTGGCCGTTGTAGCGCGACTTCAGCATCCCTCCGGCACCGGCACCATCCAATTGACCCATGGCACTGCCAGCGTAGACACTGATCTGGTCAATAGCCACACGCTGCCGCACGGTATCCCAATCCAGGCCAAGACTTCCCAGGGCATCGGAGGCGGCATAAACCGTCATTTGCAGGCCGCGGGGATGATTGCGTGAGGGATAAAGCTTACCGGGCTCAAAACCGGTGGGCAGCTGTCCGGCAGATTTCACCTCAAAGTTGCGCTGTGTGGGTAACAGGAAATCCTGCTGCCCGACAATCTGCACATTGGCGTGAGTGACAGAGGTATGCGTCACCACCCAATCCTTGGGAATAACCAGGGGCAGGTGTTTGCTCTCGATGTCAAAATTCTGCGGGCTACCGTTACTCTCAGTGGGAAAGCGCTGGTTCCAGCTGACGGCATCAACGTCGAAGTGGGATTCTTCTATGCGCCTGATCAGTGTGTGATCGAGAATGTACTGTTCATCCAGGGCAGCACCCTCATGTTTCATCAGTGCGGCCAGCGCGGCCAGGGTATGCTGGCGCTGATCCTGCGCCAGGGCAGAATACACGAGACGCGAATAGGCATGGTGCCCCGAGGCTCTGCCCGCGGCGTTGATACCACCAAAACCCACTATTACCGGTAAGCGTTGCCTGCCCATTCGTCCGCTCTAATCCCTTGGTGATGCCCGTGAATAAATAGTGTACGTTTGCGCGAAACCATAGACCATGTCTTATAAGTCACTTTTTGTGGTATTTTAGACAAAAGCCAACAATGGACACTTTTCACTTTGCATACCGCCGCCGCCCTACTCTACCCACAGGCCCTGGCCACCAGCATCACGCTTCCCATGGAGATTTTGCAGGCTGCCAGCCAGCTGGCCAGTGTCGGCAATCGAGGCAAGAGTGGCGTGCGTTTCCTGTTGGCGGGAAACAGCCGCAAGCAGGTGCAATTGGGCAGTGGCCTATCGCTCAAACCGGACACCACCTTCCGCGACCTGCCGCCCCTGGACCTGTTATTGCTACCCGCCATCTGGCGCAACCCCCTGCCCGCCGTAAGCGCCGCCAGTGACTGGCTGGATCTATTGCGGGTGCAGGCGGACATGGGCACGCGCATCTGTAGTGTGGGAACAGGTAGTTTTCTACTGGCGGAGGCTGGACTGCTCGATGGCAAACCGGCGACCACACACTGGAATTATTTTGACCAGTTCAAGCGGCGCTACCCTGCGGTGGAATTAAAAAGCCGGCACCTGATCACCCAGAGCGACAATATTTACTGCGTTGGCAGTGTCAACTCCATTGCCGACCTGATGGTACACATCGTTGGAGAGTGGTTCGGCAGTCGCATCGCACGCGCCGTGGAAAATCAGTTTTCGCCAGAGATTCGTCGCAGTTTTCAGGCTGCCGCCTACCAGAATGAAGCGGACAGTTCCCACTACGATGAGGAGGTGGCGCAGGCCCAGCAATGGCTGCAAAGCAAACTTTCTTCTCCTTGCACCGTAAGCCAACTGGCAGCGGAGCTAAAACTACACCCACGCACCCTGAACCGGCGCTTCAGGCGCGCTACGGGCATGACGCCCCTGTCGTACCTGCAGAGCCTGCGCATCGCCAGTGCCAAGGAACTGCTGCGCCACAGTAACCTGGCCGTGGGGGACATCGCGTGGCAAGTTGGAATACAGGATGTGAGCTATTTTTCCCAGCTGTTTCGTCGTCATAGCGGGATGAACCCATTGAAGTACAGGGAGGCGGTAAGGGGCAAACTGTTTGACCCCGATATTGCCGCCCAACCTTGAGAAAAACAGCAGTGTATGGCTAAATTGGCGCCCTTTTCAAGATCGGGCGGAACAGCGCATTTCACTTCCGGCCCAGGCTGTTATCAAGCCAACATGGAGTCTCCAGCATGAGTAGCAATGCCGTGGTTATCGTCGCCGGAGCCCGCACCCCCATGGGCGGACTGATGGGCGCCCTCTCCTCCGTACCGGCACCGGAACTGGCCGCTACC
>CBDTVJ010000642.1:0-2191 GCA_965363655.1 uncultured Halieaceae bacterium
TTGAGACCAGAAGATGCATTTATTGCGAAGTGAATGGTGTGGTGCACTTCAAAAAAAGTAAATTTTGAACTCGGTCAAGGAATGAACTGAGAACTACGTCACACCTAAATGGTTCGTTTTATTGGAGCCGTACTATTCGGTTACAAGCGGTCGTTCAGTCTTTTGGTTTGGACGGCTCACGGTATTCACTTGGCATTGCCTTCCATGCCTCTAGCAAGCCAATCTTTTCCAGAAAAATCGGGTAGCGGGGATCATTTTCGAGACCCCTGCTCCACTCATTGCCGAGGGTATTGGAGAAGGACGTTCCTTGTTCGAAACCTATTTCCATCCATTCAAATGCAGCGTCATTCTCACCACGCCAGGCATAAACAGAGGCCATCCTGCCCGGGTTCTCATGTGGCGAGTCGGCAAGTAATTCTTTGATGAACGCCTGCGATTGCGCCTCATTGCCCAAAGTGAAATGTAGCCTGGCTTTGAAGGCAGCATTAAAGAATTTTGGATTCTCTTCTACTTCGGCCAAAGCCCGTTCTGGGTCACCTTTCAGCATGTATGCCCTGGAAATAGTGCTAGGTCCATTGAAGTATTTCCGGTTCACTGACAGCATGCGTTCACCGATTTTTATCGCCTCGTCGTAGCGACCCGCCTTGGTGTACGCTCGCGCGAGCGAACCCAGGCTACCAAGCGCAAGTGGATCTCGGTCAACGCTCTGCTCGAGTAGGTCTATTGACCTGGGAAATTGTCCGAGTGTGTTGGCCAAAGATGCGGCCACACTGACGACGCTGCTATTGCTGGGATCCAGCTCGATAGCGCGGTCAATAGCGGCTTCGGCACCAGTCCAGTCTCCGTCAAACGTCTTCAGTAAATATGCGCGCGCGGCCCAGGCCGATGCCATATCGTTATCAATGGCCAGAGCCCGATCTATAGCTGCATGCGCTAATTGAGGCCCTTCCACATGTGTAAATATGCCTTTGAAGGTCAAATAGGTATAAGCAACATTGAGAGCGACCCAGGCTGGCGCGTAATCGGGGTCAATATCCAACGCCTGTTGAAGACGCGTGACGGCATTTTGCATGCTCTCATCATCCCGTTGACTAATGAAAGATTTTCCCTGTAAATATAGGTCATAAGCCTCAGGAACCGCTTTTTGCTGCGTCGGTATGGCACCCAGAATGCTGACATTGAGCCCTTGCACGACAGCTGCTGCAATTTCGTCTTGGGTCGCAAAGATGTCAATAAGGGTCCGGTCATAAGTTTTCGACCACGCCTGGTAGCCGTTATCGGTCTTGACGAGTTGTGCGGTGATACGTATTTGGTCGCCAGACTTGCGCACGCTCCCTTCGAGCACATGGGTAACGCTAAGCTCTTCACCGATTTGCGCAATCGTCGCACCTTTGTCCACGAGGTATTCCGTAGATGTTCGTCCCGCTACTCTGAGCCCCGGTATTCCTGCCAGCCGGCTGCGGAATTCCACAGACAAACCTTCTGAGAAATACTCGTTACTAGCGTCATCGCTCATGTTCACGAACGGCAACACCGTAATAGAGTGGTCGGAAGAAGGTAGCGGAGGAGGATCAGGGCCAATGAACTTGTCAAACACGAAGTAACTTAGCGCTAGTGCGAGCACCACCATGATGATTCGGTCTAGTTTTTTTCCTGTCTGCGGTGTAAACGAGTGACTTCGGTCAACGTCACTATCTTTTTTCAGCCCGTCCGGGGTTAGCTCGAAGGCCCAGGCGATAATTAAGGTGGGTATAAGGCCAATGGCGAAGACTATGACGGTTACACGAACGGCAGAGTCGCTTAAATTGAAGGCAGGGGAAATAGTGTCGACGATCTGGACTAACAGCCATCCGCCAGCCAGGTAAGCGATGGCTACGCGCAAGACGTTACGGCGCTTCAGCTCTTCAAATAACGACATGTCCCGCCATCCGTTGCTCACCACGTAATCCAGATTAAGGTGCTAAGAATGGCTGGATATACGGCAGATTGCTACTTATGGATATTGAGTGTCCGCGGACAGCGCTGCTTCGCGGCCGCTCGCATTTGCGGCTAAAGCCGCTCCTACAGGTCTACTTGGCGGTCTCGAGAAACTCGGCTTGGCGCTTGGCGTTTTCGTCAAACTCGTGTTGCCAGTCGGTACGATGTACCGCCGGGGCAATTTGCACGGCGGTCACTTTGTACTCTGGACAAT
>CBDTVJ010000643.1:0-2187 GCA_965363655.1 uncultured Halieaceae bacterium
CCAACAGCATCTCCACCAGGATGCCGGCAGCGCCCACCAACATGCGCATACTCCGGTTGCGAAACGCCGTGGCGGCGGAGGCATCGACAAAGGGCACGGGCATGAACACCAGCAGCATAATGCCCATTTCGTGCACTTCCCCGCCCTGCAGTTTAGCCGCGTAAGCGTGCGCCAATTCGTGCAGCGTCTTGACCACCGGATAAATAAACCACAACAGCACCAGGTTGACCGGCGTCAGGGCCTCCACCCGGGCTGTGGCGATGAGCTCCGCCCAATGGATGCCCGCCAGCAACGCGCCCAGCGCCACCACCACACACCACAACAGGAAAAACCAGCGGGAAAAGAGGGGGCGAACCAACCGCAGGGTCCGATCCAGAAAACGATCGGGGTCAATTAAACCAAGGCGCACTGACAGGGGGTTTTTCAGGCGTCCACGCCACTGCTGTTTCTCGTGTTCCTCGCCGCGGCGAAACATTTCCTCCACGTCCGGCGCGATGTCTGTCTGCAGGGCATCCATCTGGTGCAGCTGCCCCAACAGGTGAATGATGTCGTCCTGCACCGGTGCATCGTCGCCCAACAGGGTATTCACTTCCTCCCATATCTGGTGCACGGTGCGCTGACCGTTCATCAGGCCGATCACCTGGTAGGCGGTAGTATTGAAGCGGTGATAGCGGGCGCTGGAGTCATCACCCAGTACATACCAGATAGCGCCCCGGTACTCGTGACGGTGCAGACGGGTGTGAGGTCGCAGTTTGGGGCGAATGGTTTTGACCCGATACCAGTGTTCACTGAACAGGGGTTTATCCATGGTCGGGCCCGGTCAACGCCACCAGGTCCAGGCCTGCAGGCGAATCCAGTTACTGAGGCGGCGAGTCCACAGCCAGAACAAATTGGCCTCCCCTACCTCGATCTTACCCACACCCTGCATGCCCGGCTGCAATGATAAACCGGCCTCGACCAGGCTGGCCTCAACCCGGAAAAAATTCTGGCCATCTTCGGCTGTGGACACCGGGGTGACTTTTTCAACCTGCAACTTCAGGGTGCGTCCTGGCATGCTGGCCAGTATCAACCTGCCGGGCTGGCCCACTGCAACCGGTGCAATATCCTGCTCATCCACGTTCAGTACGATGCGATAGTCATCCAGCGGTGCCACCTTGAACAGGGTTTCACCCCGGGTTACCGGCGTGCCCAGCAGCTGGCTGAGGTCGCCCTCGATAACAACGCCATCGTAAGGGGCAAGCAGCACAGTCCGCGATAATTGCTCATCAATCAGCTCCAGTTCCGCATCGGCCTGCTCGATTTTGGCATTGATGATGCTGACCTGGGCGCGGTCGTGCTGGGCCATTGCCTCGCGGGATTCACTGACCATCTGCTGACGCAGCGTAGACCATTTCAAGCGCTGCAACCTGAGATCACTGTCATCCAGTGCTCCCATTTCTTGCCCGGCGCTGACCACGTCTCCGGCCCGCGCCTCCACGGTGGCAATATAGCCATCGATGGGCGCTGCGATAGTGCGCTGCACACTGCCCTCCACCAGGGCATCCGCCGTGACGCGCCAGGTTCCCTGGGCAACACTGAAAAACACCAGCAGGGCCGCCGCGCTGACGGCGGCGAGCTTCAAGCTGATGTGGTCGGGGCCTAACAGCCGGTGCACGGTGTCTTTGAAGCTGTACCAGGATTTAACCAGCAGGCTGCGCTCATCCTTGTAGCGCAGGGAGAGCACCGACGACACTACAGCGGTGACCTGCTCAATGGTCTGGATTTCAGACGGGGTCAGCGACTGCCCCGCATTACGCTCCAGCGTCAACGCGCCGATGACATCCTCGCCTTCGCTGATGGGCAGGGTACACACCACACCATGCTGCGCCTGGGCGGCCAGTTGCGCGTGGGCCTGGGTGATGGCGCTGGAATCCACGCTGTCCTGGGGAAAGGTGATAATACTGTCCTGGTCAACCGCCTCATCCATCGCTGCACCAATAGCCTGGATCAAGTTGGTTTCCTGTTTGAAGCGCGCACTGTGCGATACCACCTGTACGTCCATGTGCTTGCCCTTACGCAGCCCCAGGCTGACGCGCTGGCAGGCAAAATACCCCACCAGTTCTGTCACCAGGGCCGTGGCGGTGGCGCGAAACTCCTGCTGATCCAGGCAGGCCAGTGCCATGGAGAATACAGGGGAGAGATCCTCTT
>CBDTVJ010000644.1:0-2181 GCA_965363655.1 uncultured Halieaceae bacterium
GCGCTCTAAGATTTATAACTCTATGATTTTTATGGAAATAGTCGGCCCAGTAGGACTTTCCCTCCAGAGCGTCCGATTATGAGTCGGCGGGTGTGTGGTTCGCGTGCGCAGTAAGTTGAAGAAATCCAAGTAATTTCCCCGACTGAAATTCCAAACCAGTGCCGAACGGTTAATTCCATGTTTCTCCAATGCATAAGTTCATTGAGGTCAGTCAATACCTCGTCGTTATATTGCTGTTAGCCTTGTAAAAAACAGAGGTATTGACCAATGTCGAAAGCACAGCTGATTGAGATAGCGAGGGAAAATATTGACTATGCGCAGGCGGGTACCATACCGCAGGCGGCAGACATCGGCCGCGTGCCGGTGGAGCATTATTTCGATGCCCAGCGGTGGCAGCGTGAATGTGATCGGGTATTTCAGCGTATGCCTCTGGTATTGGCCACCACCAGTGAACTGCGGCAGGCAGGTGATTACAAGGCCCTGTCCGTCATGGATAAACCGGTGCTCATCTGCCGCACTGCCGACGGACAAATCAAGGCCTTCGAGAACAGTTGTGCCCACCGCGGCTCTCAGATCGTCGCAACGGGAAGGGGCAATGCCAAACGCTTTGTTTGTCCCTACCATGCCTGGAGTTATGATAACCAGGGTGCACTCAAGCATGTGCTCTGTGAGGACGACTTCGGCGAGATTGACAAGGGCTGCAATGGCCTTGTCGAACTGCCCTGCCTGGAAAGGGCTGGCCTGATCTGGGTGACGCTGGACAGCCGCTCGAAGCTGTCTATAGAGCTTTTTCTTTGCGATTATGACGAGGTGCTCTCGCACTTCGATCTTAGCAACTGGCACTTTTTCGATGATCGAGTGCTCCGGGGGCCGAACTGGAAAATTGCCTACGACGGCTACCTCGACTTCTATCATATCCCGATTCTGCATAGGAATACCTTTGGCGCGAATACTTCCCCCAAGGCAATATACTACCAGTGGGGGCCACACCAGCGAGTGAGTTCTCCGGAAACCATTGCGGCCATCGTCGGTGAGCGGAATGAAAATGACTGGCCGATGGAAGCCCTGCTGGCGGGTGTTTGGACAATCTTCCCTCACGTCAGTATCGCCTGCTTTGCCGGTCTCGATGCGGTGGAGGAAGATAGCTACCAGGCTGTGATGGTGTCGCAGTTGTTCCCTGGCAAGGAGCCGGGAGAGTCCTACACAGTACAGAATTTCCTGGTTGATCGGGAGTTGACCCCCGAGCAGGCGGAGGCAGCGACCCAGCAATTCGAATTTCTCAAAGGCGTGGTTCGGGACGAGGATTATGCGACGGGGCTGAAACAACAGGACGCGTTGCGTACCTGTAGTCGCGAGTTCGTGTTATTTGGCCGTAATGAGGAGGGTGGCCAAGTGTTTCACACCTGGGTCGACAAAATCCTGCAGACGGAAGACGATAAACTCGAGGACTTGTTCAGCCATTCCTGACGATACAGGCGTGAGAACCCGAAGCGCCAGCGTCTCATGGTCCAATGGCGTAACAGGTGACCATTATTGTTACGGGACCAGTAAATTTGCGGGTGCAAAATCATGACCGGGAAACGATACGAGTGTAGAAAGGTTGATCTCGATTTTTTCACTGATGCTGAAATTCTAATAGTGTCTGAAGTCAACCTTGCCTGCAGTCCAGAAAGTCTGTTCAGATGTTTTGAAGACGCTGACGCCTGGTCTGAATGGGTCAGCGTCATCGAGAACGTGGAATGGACTTCACCCAAACCCTTCAAAGTGGGCACTACGCGGAATGTAGAAATGCCCGGCGGTATGATCGCTTACGAAGAATTTCTGGCCTGGGACGCGCCCAGGCACATGGCGTTTCGCTTCAACCAATTTAGTCAGAAGTTTCTAAAAGCTTTTGGCGAAGACTACAAAGTTACTGATCTTGGCAATAATCGCTGCCGCCTGGTCTGGACGGTCGGCATAGAGCAAAGTGGAATGGCTGGCATGATTTCGCCCCTATTAAAGCCTTTTATAGCCTGGCATTTGCAGAGGATCTCGAAATCTCTCGTAAAATATATGGAAAATGAAGGTCGCCGATTTTGCGCGCCTTGAAACGATGCTGCGCAAACGCACTCGGCTTTATCGATAGCGTGCGTGGCGATATAGAAAACCGATACGACTGAGAGAGCCCATGGCGAGCGAGAA
>CBDTVJ010000645.1:0-2170 GCA_965363655.1 uncultured Halieaceae bacterium
CAAGGACTTTGTTCGCGACGATTGGAGCGATGATTTAAGACTCCAGGTTATGGAGCAGCTTCTACGTCTTAAGCTAAGCCAGCATCTCTTTGTGCGATCAAGGCTTTTTGAGTCCAGGCATATCAGAATTATTGGCGGGTGTAACCAGCACTCTTTTTGGGGGCATGGAAAAGACCTTAAAGGGGGTGATAATCTGGAAAGGCTTTGGTTGAAAATCAGAATTGATTTGCTAAAAGGAGATATTTAATCACCCCTTCTGGTACTAATTTAATGAACCATCCCCACCCTCGCTAACGTCATACACTAGAGTGTGGGCCTGAAAAACTGCTTTTAGTATCCGGGCACGTAGACGCCGAAAACGAGATGCCATGATAACCACCCTGAATTTCTTGCCAATTACAGGGGCAGCTTCAAGGCACAGCTCCTCTAGGTATGGCTGCCTGTAACTGCCCTTTTAGCCAATTGTACTCTGCCCGGTACTGACAAGCTAAGTCGTCAAAATTGATAGAATCGGCCCATGAATACCTATAAACGCCACCGATACCTGTGTATCGTGAGTTCCTATTCTTCAATGATGCCGCCAGATCACTGCGCGCAACAACCCGTTGGCTAGGCGAAGGCCTCTTTCGAAACAGGCATAGACAATGGTAACGTACACTTTATTTTGGATGGAAAAATGAGCGATCATCTTAACTTCGTGACCGCCGAAGAGGCAGTAAAAAACATCAGGTCCGGCGAGCGTGTTTTTCTGCACAGCGCGGCCGCCACACCGCAACTGCTGGTCGACGCACTCACCGCCAGAGGCGAGGAACTGCGCGCCGTTGAACTGGTGAGCATACACACCGAGGGTTCTGCACCCTACCTGGACCGCCGTTACGAAGAGGCGTTTCATCTCAATACCTTTTTCGTCGGGGCCAATACCCGCGAGGCCGTGGCCAATGGTATGGCCAGTTACGTACCGGTATTCCTGAGCGAGATTCCCAATCTGTTTCGCTCCGGCGTTATGCCGCTGGATGTCGCTCTGGTACAGGTAAGCCCACCAGACAAACACGGCTACTGCTCTATTGGGGTGTCGGTGGACATCACCAACGCCGCCATCGAAACGGCGAAACATGTCATCGCCCAGGTCAACGTCAACATGCCCCGGGTGCACGGCAATGGCATCATTCATATCTCGGCTGTCGACGCGTTGGTCAGGCACGACAGCCCTATCTACGAACTGACGCTCCCTGCCCCATCACCGATTGAAACCAGGATTGGCCGCTATATCGCTGAACTTGTGGAAGATGGCGCGACCTTACAAACTGGTATAGGCGGCATTCCGGACGCAGCCCTGCGCTCGCTGCGCGATCACAAGGACCTGGGCATGCACACCGAGATGTTTTCAGACGGGGCCATGGAACTGGTGCAGTGCGGCGCGCTTACCGGCAGAAACAAGAAAAAACAATGGGGCAAATTGGTTGGCGGGTTTTGCATGGGCTCACGGGCCCTCTACGACTTTGTCGATGACAACCCGATGATAGAGATGCGGGACATCTCCTATGTCAACGACACCTCAGTCATTCGCACCAATCCGAAGGTGACAGCTATCAACAGCGCCCTGGAGGTGGATCTCACCGGACAGGTTTGCGCAGAGTCACTGGGTAGCAGCCAGTACTCCGGCGTCGGTGGCCAGGTTGATTTTATCCGTGGGGCGGCGCTGTCCTCCGGCGGCAAGCCCATTATCGCGCTTAACTCCCAGACCAGCCGCGGCGCCAGCAAGATCGTCGCACAACTCAAACCCGGCGCCGTCGTCACCACCAGCAGGGCACATGTGCACTATGTTGTGACCGAGTTCGGCGTGGCGTATCTGTACGGCAAGAACCTGCGCCAACGGGCGTCAGCGCTGATCGCCGTAGCGCACCCCGACCACCGGGAACAGCTCGAGCGGCATGCGTTTAACAGCTTTCATCGACACTAACACTGCCGCTAGTCGCCACAACCTTGCGCAAAAAGGGTAGCGACAACTAGCCTGACACTGAGGGGAATACCTAAGTTAAAGCATAGCGCGTGCCGACGAAAGCTGCACACTGCGAGGGTTCTAAATGCCCATATTACCGAGTGCTTTGATGACCTGTCTGATGATGGCCGCTGTTTGGGGGTAACCCTCTTCCACTTCATCTAACAGGAT
>CBDTVJ010000646.1:0-2124 GCA_965363655.1 uncultured Halieaceae bacterium
CATCTTGTGTCCAGACATGGACAGGAGATCGACTTTCATCTGCTCCATATCTATGACGATTTTACCAGCACTCTGCGCCGCATCAACGTGGAACAGGACGCCCGCAGCGCGCGTCACTTCACCTATGCCCGCAATATCGTTAACGGTACCGATCTCATTGTTGGCATGCATAATGCTGACAAGAATAGTGTCTTCGCGCAAAGACTTGGCGATCAACTCAGGGCTTATCAAGCCCTTGCTGTCAGGGTCGAGATAGGTCACCTCGAAGCCCTCACGCTCCAGCTGGCGGCAGGTATCCAGAACAGCCTTGTGTTCTATTTTTGAAGTGACAATATGCTTGCCCTTCTTCTGGTAGAAATGCGCCACTCCCTTGATAGCAAGGTTATCTGACTCGGTGGCGCCGGACGTCCAGACGATCTCCCTTGGATCCGCCTTGATCAGGTCGGCCAACTGGCGACGGGCATTCTCCACCGCCTCTTCCGCCTTCCACCCATAAAAGTGGGAGCGCGAAGCCGGATTGCCAAAATTCCCCTCCATCGACAGGCAGTGGACCATCTTCTCCACCACGCGAGGATCACAAGGCGTGGTCGCCAGATAGTCAAAGTAAATAGGTTTTTGCATTCTGCTATTGCTCCATCAACCGACGCAGGCTCGCCGTTCCCTTAAATTTCAGACAGGGACAAGCCCCCACCGTCCTGTTGGCGTGCAGTCTGGCGTGCCGCTACACTCTGTACCTCGCGCTTTTCCACCAGGTGTGACAGGCTGATCTGACTCAGGAAACCGTGAATCTGGTCGCTGAGGTCACACCACAAATGGTGAGTCAGGCACACCTCACCCTGCTGGCAATCGGCGGTTCCTCTACAACCTGTGGCATCAACCGCCTCGTTCACCGCATCGATAATCTGGGCCACAAAAATTTCGTGGCCACCGCGACTGAGCCGATAACCGCCGCCGGGGCCGCGCACGCTGCTCACCAGGTTATTACGGCGCAACTTGGCGAACAACTGTTCCAGGTAAGAGAGGGATATAGCCTGGCGTCCGGAGATATCTGCCAAGCTCACGGGCCGCTCTGAACCGTTCAGGGCCAAGTCCAGCATCGCGGTAACGGCGTATCTACCTTTAGTTGTTAATCGCATGATGATTCTCCCAAAACAAGATGCATTAACTATGCAATACCCTACTGTTTTAGTCAACTATAAAACCAACTGATTTAGTAGGTTATAGGGTGCTTACTTGCTCCTTCCCCGCCCCCTGGCGACCCATTTCTGGGTCTCAGTAAGAATGCCCCTGAGAATATTCAGCTCCATCTCATCCAGGCGTACCCGGCTATACAGACGGCGCAGGCGGGACATCAACTGCCGCGGCGCTGCCGGGTCCAGGAACTCAACGTCAACCAGAGTCTCCTCCAGGTGAGTGTAAAAGCGCTCCATATTGTCAGCGGTGGCGAATGCCGTATCCCATTGGTCGTCCTCATTTACCGGCAGTTCAGGCTGTGCCAGTAGCATATGCAATTCATAACCGACGATCTGCACGGCCATGGCCAGGTTCAGTGAGCTGTAGGCCCCGGAGGTAGGAATACTCAGGTGCAGGTTACAAACCTTCAACTCATCGTTGGTCAGGCCCCGATCCTCCCGACCGAACAGTACCGCCACCTGCTCCCGGTTCGACAAGGGGTCAATGCGCTGCGCGCATTGGCGGGCATCCAGTAATGGCCACGGAATACGCCGTTCCCGTGCACTGGTGCCTACCACAAACTGGCAGTCGCCGATGGCCTCTTCCAATGTGGATGTCACCACCGCGCCCTCCAGCACATCACCTGCTGAGGCGGCGCGCCAGTTGGCCTGCTCATCGGGATACTGCTTGGGCGCCACCAGGTACAAGCGGGTGAGTCCCATATTTTTCATCGCTCGGGCGACACCCCCGATGTTGCCGGGGTGGCTGGTATTGACCAGCACGATGCGGATGTTGTCCGGGTTCATGGATTGGCTTTTTGCGGTTGTTGCGGGAGGGGCGGGAGTTTAGCAGAAATCAACGGGGTTTTGAGGGCTAGGGCGAATGGTAACTGTTCAAGGCTGCGGGCTATGGTGCGTTGCACCCGCTGTCTGGTAGGCAAGGTCCACTTGC
>CBDTVJ010000647.1:0-2122 GCA_965363655.1 uncultured Halieaceae bacterium
CTCCAAAACACACACACTCGTCACGTTTCAACTGTAGTAGTTGGTACTCGTTACTAATTCGAACACGCAAAGTACCTGTTCGATGAATGCAAACTGAACCAACGGGCGTTTCTTAACAATTCCCTAAAATTTTAACTTGATAGGGCAATTCTTTGTGCGGCATTGGATGATTTATCACCCATTGGTGGCGCCGGTTTAAGACTGCCCCTATGCTCCTTGAAGCCCTCAGGTCGCAGCGTGGCATCTCCTTAAGCGGACCTTCGCTACGCTGTATAGCCATTCGTTGCGTCGGCGTTTTCAATGAGATCGATCATGTGGCGGGTCATGTCAGTTCGTAGTTCCAGCCGCGCAGATCGTCGCCTTCATCGCGGAATGCACAGACATATTCTTTATCATCTAGGCTCCGGAGCGCACGCCGTACGGACTGGCAGCGGGTATGATAGGCGGCGGGCCTGGCGATGAAAAGTAGGTAACCCATCGACCTTACTCAAAGGCTCAGAGACGCGCGCAGATGCAGCGCCACGGCCAAGTCTACAGGGCAGCGTTGCCAATGCCCTTCTAAGCGGGGATGGAACGTTTGCCGCTTGCACGGCGCTGGCGGTGGAGTGCCAAGCGGGGAGGCACATCCATATTTCAAACACGTCAGGTGGTTGACCGAGTGTGTCGAACAGTGGAAAGAAACCCACGTAGACATCAGTTACGAGCTTTGGCACACTACCAGTTAGTTACATTTGCGCAATGGTACGGAATATAGTCGTCACCCCGCATACACCGTTCATACGGGGAAACCGCGAAGTAGCCGACGGTGGCCACAACTGCGACAACAAGTATTAAAGCGGCACCTGTAAAGAAGGGGTTTTTTATCAAACCAGTTTCAGCCACTTTAGTCACTCCAAATACTCAATACAGCTAGCACAAGTTTGTTAGGCCATGTCACCGCCACAGGATTAAAAATCAGGCGGTCACCCCTAAAAAGATAGCTCGCTAGCCACGGACAGAAAAAAGCCCACCGTTTGAGGGAGAACAACGGCGGGCGTAGTTGATACCCGCCGCGACCCGGGAGACAGCGGCGGGGTAGAGCGCCAATCAGGAAATCACCACTCTCCCATTCAGCCTATAAGTTAAGCGCAGTATCTGTAAGCGCTTACAGATAAAGGGCTGCCTGAAAATAAAAACCACCGCGAGCTTTAATCTCCCAGTGGGGGAGGAGGTAAGTCAGTGTTACTGCCTCAAATAAGGCAGGTCGCACATGTTGTCGTTGCTGCTTTGATCGCTCACTCTGGACATCTGCGGGATATCCAATGGCAGTTCTGTCCGCTTGTTGATTGCATGGACCGAACTTTAAGCGCAATGTTCCGATAATATTTAGGTCCATATTACATGAAATTTATCTGACCCGTGACATTCATTCAAGGCCGTAACTGGCGTACAGTGACTCCAGCCCACCTTCTGAGAAACACGTTTGCCATGTGTTTCGTTGCGGCTGTCGCAGCCGTATTCGCAATCTCGTTTGCTGCAATCATCTACACCGGAGAGTTGGCTCCGTTTTTTGGTCGAGGTATTGGACTGACCCTGATGGGGGGTACCGTACTTGCGCTGGTGGGTGCATTTACCCTGTCTTATCGTGGGTCAATTCTACAGCCCCAGGACTTGCCCGCGATATTGCTGGCCGGTGGGGTTGCCACGATGATCGCACAACGAGAGCTTTCGGGAGAAATCCTGTTTGCCACCGTCGCTTGTCTCATCTCGGTTGCTTCGCTGGCGACAGGGATAGTTGCCGTGCTTGTTAGCAAACTGCGGCTTGCAGTGCTGGCGCGCTACATCCCCTATCCTGTACTCGCCGGTTTTTTAGCGACCACTGGACTGTTGCTGCTATTGGGCGGAATGGGTGTCGCTGTGGGGGAAAGCCTGGATGCCACTAATTTGGCGCGGTTTCTTGAATACGACGCACTCCTCAAATGGGTTCCGGTTACAATCGCTGCTTTAGGGATTGTGGTCGCAACGCGGCTCTTTTCAGGGCACCTAATACTACCCTTGGCGCTGTTGGCGACGGCCCTGTTTTTCTATGCCGTTATTGCAGCCCTCGGATCGACTATGGATCAGGCGCGGGACGAAGGCTTTT
>CBDTVJ010000648.1:0-2120 GCA_965363655.1 uncultured Halieaceae bacterium
TATTATGTTAAATAGAGGCCGCATAAAGTACATGCGCAATTTGTTGCAAATAGAACCTGTGAGCTCGTGATGAGGGTGCTTGCCAACTCCCCTCCTCTCCTGCCGCATAGACGGCCAGTTTGTGTGTGAGCGCTCCACAGAGTGCATCCTATTCGCTTAGCCCGAAGCCTGCCATGCTGGTGTGTTCCAACAGGAGCACTCCATGCCCATCAAACCTATCACCGCACGCCAGCAATAATGGTTCAGGTTGCCCGACAGGTCTCATGATACGCCCCGGTTCTGCCGTGTGGTACTAGCAAGTCAACTTGAGGGCACAGAGCTTTATTATCCTGATTTACCCGCTTGGAATTATCACTTTTCGAGCAAAAGTGGGTTATCTTATATCTACCGTTAAAACCAATTACTCCACGGCCCGAGAATGGCAATTTGATTATATCTGACGAACCAAACTTCATCTTTATCGCTGTACCAAAAACCGGGAGCTGCAGTATTGAAGACGCTCTTGAACCCCTGATGAATGCCGAGCTAAAACGCGAGTTTCACAAGCACGTAACTGCGATGCGCCTGGAGCGCGAGTTGCCGGCCGAGCGCTGGCAGAACGCTTATAAGTTTGCTTTTGTTCGTGAACCCTACGCGTGGATGCATTCGTGGTACCGATTCCGACTGCGCGACGCACTCAAAGATCCCGCGGGCAAATACCACAAACGCTATACCGGCAATATCAGTTTCAATGAGTTTGTGCACACGTTCTCGAAAAAGGAGCTAATGCTCAAACAAAGTGACGTCATTTCTACTCAAAGTGGTGAGCTACTGATGGATTTTGTGGGTCGTTACGAAAAACTGCAATCGGATTTTGATACAGTCTGTGAGCAACTGAATATTCCCCAGAAGAAGCTGGCTCGGGTAAACGTGACGAAATCGACAGCGTCCACCGATGATGTATTGGATGCTGCCGGCGTCGAAGTTATTAACAACTATTTCAGTCAGGATTTCGAGATGTTTGGTTACACTAAGCATGCTGGCAGCTTGACCCTTCCAGGAGCGTCGAGTTCAGGTAATGATGGGGATCTTGGTGCTACATCCGAACGAAAAGTCGAGTAATACTCTGAAGGCCAATTACAGAATCTCCAGGGGAGACACCCATGCTCAAATCCGTTCAGTTAGGCAATAGTGGCCTGATGGTTTCCCAGCTCTGTTTGGGGACGATGAATCCTGGAGTTCCCGGGCAGGGACACCAGGGTGACCGGACCCTGGGTGCAGATTTTTACGGTTCCGTTTGTGTCGAGGCTAGCCTGAGCCACAAACCAGACGATCGATAATAGTTGCTGACCACTGGGGAGAGCGCCCTACCGATGTACTCAGGAGTAACGGTTCAAACAATTGATAGTCCGCTTGTTTTCCGGGCTCACCGATAATCGTCGGCGCGGCAAAATTCATATCATCGAGTTTGCCGATCCCTGAAAAGGAATCCACCCGCACGCCATCAATATATAAATCCAAAGCCAGCCTGTTTTTGACATTCGCGATACCTGGTATTTGGGGTGAAAAATTTCCGCTGACACTAACCGAATGGCAATTTCGAGGCGCCTCCAGCTCCCCACTGAGCTGTATGGCCTGAAAATCAGCGATTACCCGTCCGTCAGAGTCAACGAAAAGTGACCATACTGCCTCCTGCGTTGCGAGGCGGCCTTCAAAACCGTGTTGTACGCCAATCGCAAAGGTGAAATCACCAAAGCCTGGGGTCCTTAGAAAATCTGCGCCACTCAGCTGCCCATGTCCTCGACTACTCAGCAGTTGGGCAGTATCGATCCTGTGGATATCCCTATGCCATTGTTGGTATAGCTCGTTCAGGTCGCTGACATACTGTTGATGAGAGAGGCTAACATCGGTTGCTCCGGAAGGATCATTTTCAAGATCGGCAAGATAAATCGGATCATCAGGGGCCGACCAGGGGTCCTTTGTCAGAACCCATTTGCCGTCGGCACTGCGTACAGCGAATCCCGTTAAGCTTTCCCAGAGTAGACTTCGCGCCCGCGATGTACCATTAACGATATCAGGCAACAGGTTGATACCATCGAGCCCTGGGGGAACGGACAATCCTGCCGCGGCCATCAGCGTCG
>CBDTVJ010000649.1:0-2118 GCA_965363655.1 uncultured Halieaceae bacterium
TCCCCCGTTTCACACACCGGGCCAACCACATCCCAGACCGCCAGTTGACCGTTGCCGCCTTGTCGCACCGGCTGGATATCCAGCCAGGCCTGGTAGAGGGCGGGGCGGATCATATCGTTCATGGCGGCGTCCACCAGGGCGAAATTGTGCTCCGCGGTGGACTTGAGGTACTCAACCTGCATGATCAGCAGACCCGCATTGGCAGCGATGGAGCGGCCGGGTTCAAACAGTAACTGTACGTCCCGTTCGCCCAGTACCTCCCGAATCGCCCCGATATACTCAGCGATCGAGGGAGGGGTTTCGTCCCTGTAGCGCACGCCGAGGCCCCCGCCAAGATCCAGGTGACGGATGTTGATGTTCTCCTGGGCCAACTGGTCTACCAGGGCAAGCAGGCGATGCAGTGCGTCGATAAAGGGGCTGACTGCCGTCAGTTGCGAGCCGATGTGGCAGTCCAGCCCCACGACTTGCACATGCTCCAGCTGTGCAGCACGTTGGTAGACGCCCAGGGCTTCCTCGGCGCTCAGTCCGAACTTGTTCTCCCGCAGGCCGGTGGATATGTAGGGGTGGGTCATGGCATCCACGTCCGGGTTGACCCGCACAGATACTGGCGCCACATGGCCCATCTCGCCGGCAACCCGGTTCAGTACTTCCAGTTCGGCCGCTGACTCCAGGTTGAAACAGTGAATACCCAGCTCCAGGGCCCGGGACATCTCCTGCGGCTTCTTGCTTACCCCGGAAAATACAACATTCGCCGGATCGCCTCCGGCGGCCACCACGCGCTCCAGCTCGCCGCCCGATACGATATCAAAACCTGCTCCCAGCCGGGCCAGTACATTGAGCACTGCCAGATTGGAATTAGCCTTCACCGCATAGCAGATAAGGTGCGGGCAGTCCTGCAGCGCGTTGCGGTACTCCATGAAGCGCGCTTCCAGCGCTGCACGGGAATAGATGTAGCAGGGCGTGCCATAGCTCGCCGCGATCTCACTGACCGGGAGGTCTTCGGCATACAGGCTACCGTCGCGGTAGGTAAAATTGCTCATTGCACGGCCTCGCTTCAGGATTCTTCAGCGCTTGGCTGAGATGGCTCCGCCTGTGCGGCGGGTTGGTCCTGGGAGACCTCCTCGGGAGGTGGCAGAGTTAACGGCCCGATTTGCCCACACCCGGTCAGGGTGGCAAACGCGACAGCGATAAGCAGGGCTGCAATGGAGTAAGGCATGATTCAGGTCCGGTCTGTGAAGGCGCAGATTATAACGCCCGCTAGTATGCGGGTCGAACACGCCTTATTATTGAATTGTGCACAATTTAACGGAACATACCCCCCGATGACAGAATCAGAATTCAACGACATGATCGACAGCACCTTCGAGGCGCTGGAAATGGCCCTGGACGAGGTGGACGGTGACCTGGACTTCGACAATGCCGGGGGGGTGCTCACAGTCGATTTTGAAAATGGCACTACCATGGTTTTCAGTCGGCAGCCCCCCACCTGCCAATTGTGGCTGGCCGCGCGCTCCGGCGGCTTTCACTTTGCCTACGATGCGCAGGCCGGGGATTGGCGGGGTACCCGGGAGGGGCAGCTGTTCCGGCCCTTTGTGGCCGAGCAGATGCAGTCCCAGGCGGGCATAGATTTTGAATGGGGTCAGGTAATGGAGGCAGGTGAGTGAGTCGAATGAGAACAGCAATAGCGGCTGTATTAGTTCTATCTTCCTATGGTAGTGACTATGCCGGGGCAAGCGAGCCCCTGTACGTCAAGAACCTGAGCCCGGTGGCTGGCTTGCTCGGCCTGCCATCCCAGCGTGACGCCCATACCACCACCAGCGGCGGGGTGGCGGCGGCCCTGCACAGCAGCGTTGCCAACCACTACATCAGTGATTCAAATTCCAGTGAGTTTCTCAACCTGGACGGTGAAACCCTGCGCTTTGCCCTGGATTTGCGCTATGGCCTGGCGAAAAACTGGGGCCTGCAACTGGAAGTCCCCTGGCTGGATCACAGCGGCGGGAACCTGGATAACCTGATCGATCATTGGCACGATTTCTGGGGCATGTCTGATGGCGGTCGTTCCGATGTACCCAATGACCTGCTGGACTACCGTTACGTCACCAGGGACGGCGGTTTCGG
>CBDTVJ010000650.1:0-2112 GCA_965363655.1 uncultured Halieaceae bacterium
ATATGCTGGCGGATGATATCCAGCACTTGCTGTTGCCGTTGGGTGAGCTTTTCCATCACAGGCACTCTCTGGTTATTTATACAGGTGCTGTGATTATATACAGTAGTGCTTGCTTGTTCAAGCGACGGGCTGGTGTAGCGGTGGGATAGCGCAATGCTGGATCTGTTGGCGTGAGAAAACCCTATAAATCCTCTACGCCATACATCGCGTCGGGCTCAATCGAATTGAGGGGGCTGATCCAGTCCTCCGGGTGCATGGGCAGATCGGGGTCGAGCATATCATCGTCATCCAGTTCAAAGGCGGCGCGCCAGTCCTCGGGCGCCTCGGCCTGTTCCAGCAGCATTTCCCGCCAGGATTCGAGGTCGTACTCCGAGACTTCGCCATCCAGGTACTGCGTCTCTATGGTGAGTGTGTCCGGATCCCAGTCCACCACTTCGAAAAGGGCGTGGGTTTGCATATCCTTGTACCATTTGCCTATCACCGGACTTAACATCTTCATCACACTCTACCTGCCGTCTCTGGGGTCTTTTCAATACTGAACATATCACGTTGGCAGGCGCTGTCCATTATGTGAAACAGGTATAAAAACCCGCGTCGAAATACCCTGATGCGCTAGGGAAAAATATTCTAAAAGCAGATCAATTGCTTGCGATCACTTTCAAGAGTTGACTTAACGGTTCGCTGGCCTTTATATAGCCGAACCCTCTCGGCATATGCTGCCGACAGACGGAATTTGTCTAAGAACGGCACGATCTTTATTGACTGGGACATGATGGTTGGAAATTGTGGATAGTATTTTGGAACTCTTTGGCGGCATGGGTGAATCCCAGTCATTAAACGAGCAGTTTGCTACCGTTGCTTTACTGCTGCTGGCGGGCACGCTGGCGCACGTATTGCTCGGCTTTATCCTGCGCCGCTTACATCGGGCTGCGATCCACAGCGCGCAGACCTGGGACGATGTGTTAATCACCGCGATCGAAAAGCCCATGCGGCTGGGGCTGTGGATACTCGTCGCCTATCTCGCCCTGGAGATGTACCCACTGGCTCCCCGGGTACAGGAGCGGCTGATGCAGGCCCCGGATACGGGGCTGGTGTTCCTGCTCGCCTGGTTTGTACACCGCTTGATTACCGGGGTCAGGAGCGAGGTATTGAATCGTTCCAGCCAGCGTGGCGCAAGTTCCACCGATAAAGCCACCATTCGTGCCATGGCAAAACTGGCTCGAATCGCGCTGTGGATGGTAGCGGGTTTAATGATCCTGCAGACAATCGGGGTGAGTATCTCCGGTCTGCTGGCCTTTGGCGGTATCGGTGGCATCGCGGTGGGCTTCGCGGCCAAGGACCTGCTGGCGAATTTCTTCGGCGGCCTCAGTATCTACCTGGACAGGCCCTTCACCGTGGGCGACTGGATCCGGTCCCCTGACAGGGAAATCGAGGGGACAGTGGAAGACGTGGGTTGGCGCCTGACCCGCATACGTACATTTGACCAGCGCCCGCTCTATGTGCCCAATGCGGTGTTCAGCCAGATAGCGGTCGAGAACCCGTCGCGCATGTTTAGCCGGCGCATCTACGAAACCATTGGCCTGCGCTACGAGGACGCTGGCAGCATGGCGGCTGTGGTGGAGCAGGTGCGGCAAATGTTGCAGAGCCATGAGGATATAGACCAGTCCCGCACGCTGATTGTGAATTTTGTTTCCTTCGGTCCTTCATCATTGGATTTCTTTGTTTACACGTTTACAAAAACCACCGTCTGGGTGGATTACCATAGAATAAAAGAGGACATATTGTTGAGGATATTGGGGATCATTCACGCCAATGGCGCCGACGTCGCCTTTCCCACCCGTACCGTACAACTTGAGCAGATCCCTGCCCAGGAGGGCCTGTGACACCGCTGGCGATTATAGGCGGCACCGGGATCGATGAGCTGGAAGGTCTGGAGGTCATTCAGGAACACTCCGTAGTAACACCCTATGGCGACCCGTCGCGACCCATTCAGGAAGGCAGCCTGGGCGATATCCCACTGCTGTTCCTGCAGCGCCACGGCAGTCCGGGGGCCATTCCGCCACACCTGATCAACTATCGGGCCAATCTATGGGCGCTGCAGTCACTCGGTGC
>CBDTVJ010000651.1:0-2102 GCA_965363655.1 uncultured Halieaceae bacterium
GTGCTCGCTGACCTGGGCTGTGATGTCACGCTGTGCGAACGCGAGCCCGTTGTTCTGGAGTTGTTGCGTGCGGGTATCGCCGCTGCCACAGCGGAGGACGACCCATGGCTGGCTGGCGTTATGCAGCGGATGCGGCTCAGTACAGGAGATGCTCGGCAAACGAAGCCCCCAGAACTGCTCGGTACAGATGTCATTTACCTGGACCCAATGTTTCCACAGCGCGATAAGAGTGCTGCGGTGAAGAAGGACATGGCGCTGTTGCAGCTGTTGTTCGATGGCATGGCAGGCGGACAGGATGCAGATGACCTGCTGTTGTGGGCTATGCAGCAGGACGTTGCCAGGGTGGTGGTAAAACGCCCAGCCAGGGCGCCTAACCTGGCACTGCAGGCGCCCTCCCACTGTATCAGTGGCAAGGCGGTGCGCTATGATGTCTATGTGCGTCACAAATTGACCTGAGCCTGCCTGCAGACCTTTTTTAGTTTGGCAACAGCATCACGATAGCGGTGCCAGGGCGCCCGCATTTTTATCTCGCAGGGAGTAGTCATGTCTGGACATAAAGTAACGGCGCTGGTGACAGGCGCTTCTGCGGGTCTCGGTGGAGAGTTTTGTCGGCAGCTGGCCGAGCGTTGCGATGTGATTATTGCGGTGGCCCGGCGCGCAGAGCGGCTCGAGGCCCTGGCCAGTGAGCTGGCTGAATCTACTGAAGTCCATTGCCTGGAGGCAGATCTGGGTACCATCGAAGGGGTGGCCAGGACAATGGAGGCGATCCGCCAGAAAGGTCCTGTGGACTACCTGGTAAATAACGCCGGTTTCAGTACGTATGGACACTTTGCAGGCCTGCCTATTGAAGACCAGCGCGCCATGGTGAACCTGCACATAGACGCCGCTATCACCCTGTGCCGTGCCGCCATCCCCTTTATGCGTGAACTGGGTGCAGGCAGCATTATCAACGTGTCTTCACTGGCGACTTTTTTGCCGGGAAAAGGCCTGGCGGTATACGGTGCCAGCAAGGCATTTCTCAATTATTACTCCCAGGCCCTGCAGGCCGAGGTGGCGGCAAGCGGCATTGAGGTACAGGCGCTGTGTCCCGGTTACATTCGCACTGAATTCCATGAGGCCATGTCCGAGGGGGGGGTTGACAAGACCCGGATTCCCGGGGAGATGTGGATGAACGCGGATGAGGTGGTGTCTGCCAGCCTGGCTGCCCTGGGTGGTTCGCAGGTCATTGTGGTGCCCGGTGACAGTAACCGTGATCTGGCGGTGCTGGGTTTGCAGCAGCAGTTAAGCGCTTTGCAGCAATAGCCGCTCCATTATGCCTTTGTAAATTGCGGCTAGCCGCGGCAGATCGTCGGCCAGAACCTGTTCATTGAGTTTGTGAATGGTGGCGTTGATCGGGCCCAGTTCTATGACTTGCGCGCCGGTGGGGGCAATGAAACGGCCATCAGATGTGCCGCCGGCAGTGGACAGTTCCGGCGCTTGGCCGGTGGCGGCAGCGATACTGGCAACCGTGGCTGCGACCAGTTCCCCTTCTGCAGTAAGGAATGGCTGGCCACTCAGTTGCCATTGCAGGTCGTAATCCAGTGAGTGTGCATCCAGGATTTTTTCTGTCCGTTGCCGCAGTTGCGTGTCAGTAAGCTCGGTGGAAAAACGGAAATTGAATAGTACCTCAACCTCTCCCGGGATCACGTTGGTGGCGCCGGTGCCGCCGTTGATATTGGAAAGCTGCAGCGAAGTGGGAGGGAAGAATTGATTGCCCTCATCCCAGGCCTCGGAGGTAAGGGCGTGTAGCGCGGGCAGGAGTTTGTGAATAGGGTTGTCTGCCAGGTGTGGGTAAGCGATATGGCCTTGCACACCGCGCACAGTCAGCACCGCGCCCAGTGAGCCGCGGCGGCCATTTTTCACCACGTCACCCAGCGTCGCCGTACTGGACGGTTCCCCAACCAGGCACCAGTCAATGCTTTGGCCCTTTTCCTGCAGGTACTCCAGTACTTTGACCGTGCCATTTACCGCAGGTCCCTCTTCGTCGGAGGTAATCAGGAAGCCAATCCGCCCGGGGTGGCCGGGGTGCTCTGCCACAAATTCGTCACAGGCAACCAGCATTG
>CBDTVJ010000652.1:0-2083 GCA_965363655.1 uncultured Halieaceae bacterium
GCCATGGCCGATGAAAGTTACGCACCCAGTAACGCCAAAGCCGAAGTGAAAGCGGCCGCCTCCGCAGTGATCGGCCACCATGATGAAGATGGCATATCGGAGTTCCTGCGTGAACGCTTTGACCTCTAGGTGTGCTCTTGGCGGGGCGTTCCTTGCAGCAGCATGAACGAACATGACTAGACCCAAAAGGTTGTTATGGCTGGTTCTGGCGCTTTGCCTGGTGCCTGCGTTGGCCTATGCCAGCGGTGCGAGTGAAACCTTTACCCGCACCAGTCTACTGTTGATCCTGATGATTACCCTGGCGGATATCTGCGGCTTCGTGTTTGAGCGACTGGGAATGCCGGAGATTCTGGGTGAAATTTATGCCGGCATAATTCTGGGCAACCTGATGCTGGTAGGAATCAATTTTAATCTCAGTGAACTGTTGCGTAGCAGTGAGTTTATGCAGTACTCCTCGGAGCTTGCCCTGGTGTTGCTACTGTTTCTGGTCGGTCTTGAATCCGATATGCGAGAGCTGCTGCGGGTGGGCCGCAACGCCCTGGCCGTGGCGCTCGCGGGTGTCACGCTCCCTATCGCCCTCAGCCTGGGTGCCTGTGCCGTGCTCGGTTTTGCCACGGGCATTGAAGCCTGGTTTATCGGCGCCATGCTGTCGGCGACCTCCGTGGGTATCACGGCGCGGATACTGGAGGAAAACGGCCTGCTGAAAACACGCTCAGCGGAAGTGATCCTGGGCGCGGCAGTGATCGATGATGTAGTGGGTATCCTGTTGCTGGCGGTGTTAGCCAGTGTGGTGGTAACAGGAGAAGTCGCCGCTGCCACCCTGCTGTGGATCATCGCCAAAGCGGTGTTGTTTTTTGCCGGGGCTTTGCTCATTGGGCAGAAATTGATGCCCGCTGCAGTGCACATAGTATCCCTTAACAAGCACGCCAGTGTCTGGACGGGCTTCGCCCTGTGTCTGGCATTGTCTTTTGCCCAGTTGGCGGCCTTTGCTGGCCTGGCACCCCTGGTGGGCGCTTTCGTGGCTGGCTTGTTGCTGGACGATGTGGATTTTCGCGTGGGCGATGCAATGCAAAAGCATAACCTGGAAGAATTGCTCAAACCGATCAGCGACATCATGATCACTATTTTCTTTGTCGGGATCGGCGCCCAGGTGCAACTGGAAACCCTGCTCGATCCGCAGATACTGTTGGTTATTTGCGTACTTAGTGCAGTGGCAATTGTCTCCAAGGGTGTAGCGGGTTTTGTGGTAACGGGAAAGGGTTTTGATCGACTGGGAATAGGCTTTGGCATGATCCCGCGCGGTGAAGTGGGGCTGGTGTTTGCTGCCTTTGCTTTCACCCACGGCGTATTTGGTGGCGAGACTTATTCCGCCGCTGTGATGGTGGTGTTGCTGACCACTCTGTTGGGGCCGATATTGTTGAAGCCGCGCTTGGCCTATTTTGCTGCGGGCCGCAGGCGCGGTGGTATAAGGGAGAAATCCTGATGTATTGCACCATAAAAATTGCCGCGCGCTGCAGCTGCGAAGACTAAGGAGGCCAGTCCTATGACCAGTGAAATAGAACTTCCCGAAGATGTAAAAACCGCAATTAACGCTAATCGGAAAATCGAAGCCATAAAACTGCTGCGCGAACATCGGGGTATAGGGCTAAAAGAGTCAAAGCAGGCTGTTGAGGAATATATTGCGCAATTACCGCCAGAGGTGCCGACTCGATCGGGGCAGTCGGATACCGGTTTCGGAGTTATTGTCACTCACGTTTCTTGCTCCCTTTAGTCAGTGGATCCGGTCATCCTGCGGCTCCGCGGTGACGACAAAAACCAATACATGAAATAAGGAATGTGATTGAATATGTCAAAGCTTGTTCAAGACCTGCATTTCGTTCCGTAAAAAGAAAGGGGAAATAGCTGATGTATGGCAACGTGGCAATACTGGTTCTGTTCGCATTCGCCTATAGCGTTGTAGCCGGACGGGTCGAACGCAGTGCGGTGACAGGCCCAATTATTTTTATCGCGTTTGGGCTCATAGCCGGACCGGTCGGCCTTGGTATTCTGGATATGGATATACAGGCTGTCGAGCTGCGAGTGG
>CBDTVJ010000653.1:0-2044 GCA_965363655.1 uncultured Halieaceae bacterium
ATCCGCCGGGAGCATTGTGGCCAAAGCTTCGAAATTTCACCTGCTGGGCAGCGGGTTCCTCTACATATTTCGGCGTTTTAACAAAGCTGCAGCGATAACTGACTTTGCCGTTTTCAATGCGGAAGGTGTGCACACAGCCATCACCGTCAAACCAGTGCCCAAAAGGCTTGCCGGCCAACTCGTTGCGAGCAGGGCCATTACGGAGAAAAATTCCATGCAGGCCCTCAGGGATCTTACCCCTGATCTCATCCGCACTTATCTCATAGGCGAGATTATCGGTGGCTGTGCGAAATCCGGAGACATGGGCGAGGTTTGGGTCGTCCCAGGCCGGTTTGCTGTCGACAATTGTGCTCATCGTGTCTTTCCAGGTTGTGTGCGGGCGCCGCTCAGGTCATTTATCTGCTGGGTCTCTCCAGCGAGTAGCAGCAGGTATTACAGCCCATTTAGTGTTATTTGTATAATGATAACATGTTAATATAGTGTTTACAGGATTTCACTCTGGTGTTTTAATGCGCCAAGCAGCTACTGGCTACATTAAGAGAGATGGGGATCTAACGTATGGCTGAAGACAAGTTGGGCAATGTCCTGGTAGCCGGGGCAACGGGTTATCTTGGCAAGTTTGCAGTGCAGGCGTTTAAAGAGCAGGGCTATCGGGTTCGAGTGCTAACGCGCAGTGAAGAGCGGCTTTATAAGCCAGGACCGTTTACAGCCCCGGCGCTCGCCAAAAGTGACATTGATGAAGTTTTTATCGGTGAAATCAGCAAGCCGGAAACCCTTGCCGGGGTCATGGATGGTATTGATCTGGTTTTTTCCTGCGTGGGTATTTCACGGCAGCGAGATGGGCTTACCTTTGAGCAAGTTGATTATCAGTGCAATCAGAACCTGGTTGATCTCTGTGAGGCCTCCGAGGTCAAACGGTTTGTCTATGTTTCCATGCAGGGGGCTGAAAACATCATGCAGCTCGCTATTACCCAGGCCCATGAAAAAGTAGTCGCTGCTCTAAAGTCCTCCGGCATGGAATACCGCATTGTTCGTCCCTGCGGTTATTTTTCAGACATGGGGGTTTTGTATACCATGGCCAAAAATGGTCGTGCCTATTTGGTAGGTGATGGCAGCAACAAGATGAGTCCGATTCATGGCCGTGACCTGGCTCGGGTCTGTGTGGCGACGGCGGAGGGTGATGAACTGGAAGTAGAGGCCGGTGGGCCGGATATCATGACGCAGCGAGAGGCAGCTGAACTGGCTTTCGATGTGGTGGGAAAGCCCGCCAAAATCACGGTGATTCCCATGTGGATGGCCAGGGGCCTGGTCAGGTTCATCGGCTTGCTCTCTACGCAATTTGGCGACCTCGCGGAATTTATAGTCACCGCAGGTGAAATTGATGGTGTCGGGCCCAAACGAGGAACCACCAGTTTGCGTAAGTATTTTGAGGATTTACACACGGGCGCAGAGAAAGAAGCATAATCGCTATCAACTGCGGGTGTGTTATCCAGCGGGCCTATTCACCAATCTTTCCCGGTGTTCGTCCCAATCGCACATTGGCCTGTCTTCGCACATGACCCTGGGCCTGTAGAGCGCGGGCTTTGAATATGGCGTGCGCATCACCTGAGGTTGAAGCGAGCATCAGCAGTGCGCTGCTGTAGCCGAATACGGCTACAAACCCTTGCGTTGAAAGATCACCATTGCAAAACTCCAATGCGGCGATAATGCACTGAGCGGCAACCCTTTCAGCAAGTACCTCACTGTCTATCCAATCGTGCAGCTCGCCTGACTGCTCAATTTCGCACAAGCCCTGTCGAACATAAAATGTTATCGATTCAGTGATATCCCAGCCCAGCGTGGCGCCAAAATCGGAGCTGGTAAATAGAGCAAAAAGTTGCTGATTATACTCGGGCATGTCGGCAATGGTTTTACCGCACAGATCGATGATTGCCAGTAGTCGCTCTGCTCCTTGTAGGCTGCTATTTTCCAGCTGATTGCCAAGCACCTCTGAATCAAAAAACGAACGGATCGCTTCAACCAGCAATTGCTCTTTGCTGCCGAA
>CBDTVJ010000654.1:0-2032 GCA_965363655.1 uncultured Halieaceae bacterium
CGCTGCGCGTAATCCAGTAGAACCTGCCGGGTACTTGGATGAACTGTCACCAGGCGAGACTTACCGAATTTGGTACCCCGGATTGTGAGTATACCCTCTTCAAGGTCTGCATCGTCACGCTTGAGCGCCAGTGCCTCGCTAATCCGCAGGCCCGCGACTGCCAGGAGTCCAAACAGACAATGGTATGTCCATCGTCGAAGGCCGCGCTCGGGTGGCAGAGCCAGTGCTGCTACCAGCAGTGCTTGTACTTCCGTGTCGGTATAGAGATAGGGTCGAGCTCGTCCGGAACGCGGGATGAGTCCTGCCGGGGGTATCTCCGTACGTGGCTCACTATTGTGCAGGTACCGAGCAAAGCCGCGCGCATCCGAAAGAAGTATGGCCCAGCTGGCGTGTTTCCCAGGCGATTGTGTCGCCCATTCGAGCGCCAGTTTGGTCGTGATGACAGTGGTCTCCCGCTGCTCCATAAACAGGATGAAGTTCGTGAGGTTGTGCTCCTGATGTACATACTTGTATCCCAGGCCCCGCTGTAATGCGAGGTAGTCTCGCAGCGCTGTCCGCAAGGTGCTCATTGAACACCTCCCGGCCATGGAAGCCCGAGTTTACGAAGAGAGCTGATATCCACCTTGGCATAAAGACGCGTCGTGTCGTGATTCTGGTGCCGAAGAACCTGACCAATCTCCGTCAACGACGCGCCTGCACTTAACAGCTGGGTTGCGAGGCTGTAGCGAAAGATGTGGGTACCTTTACGATGCACATCCAATCCGGCTCGCTCCAGCGCGGAGATGGCGATCATCGAGACGCCACTTGATGACGTGAATCCCCGGTGTGGAGCCGGCGAACGGATGAATACCCGGCGACTGTCGGTAGTCCACCGTCCGTGTTGCAGGTAATCGCTCAGTGCAATGCCCACCTCCGACAAGAGGGGCATAACTGCGAGTTGACCGCCCTTGCCCCGGACAGTCAGGAGGCCCGAGTGCCAGTCGATGTCTTCCAGCGCCAGTGTGGCAACCTCGTTGGCCCTTAACCCGAGGCGGGCCAGTAAAAGTAGCACCGCGTAGTCACGTTTCCCAATCGCACTTGTCCGGTCACAGCTATCAAGCACAAGCTGGATCTGGGAAGGTGAAAGATACTCTGGCAGTGGGCCGAATCGCCAGGTTCGCACGCTGGGAACAGCGTCGGCGAGATCGTCAACGATATATCCCCTGTACAATAGATAGCGGGTAAATGCGCGTAGCGTCCAGCACATTGATCTCGCCGTTCGGGGGCTCTGGTCATGTGCGTGGGCGGCGATAAAACGGACAATATCTGCCGCGGAAAGTCTCGAAAAACTTGCAGTTCCCTCGCTACAGTATTCCTTAAGGAACTTCCGAAGCGGAGGACGATGTCGAATAGCCGTTGTTCGAGAAAGTCCACGCTCTCGTAACAGGTAACGCTCGAAGTCCTGTTCGATTTGCTGAAGCGGCTTTGGTGGGATGGATATTAGTGGCGCGATGACTTCGATCTGTCGAAGCAGTCCGAGAAACCGGCAAAGTGCAGGCCGGTCACTGCTAAACGGCGGTTGGTGCTGCGCCCGGAAACGAAGATACTGCTCCACGAGACTCTCGTCCACATCGTGAATATCAAAATTCTTTCGGGCCAGCCACTGACTGAAATCACCCACGATTCGAATACAGCGCGCCCCACTCTGATAGCAATGCCCCTCCCTCAGCAGTTGTGCGGCATATAGGTCAACGTAATCCCCCAGGGGGCCTTCGTGCAGTCGTCGAATTATCTTGGAAAACTTAAAGTATGCATTGGTAGTCATGTCCTCTACTCCTCATCGAATGACGGGAGAGAGATCAAACTATGCCGAGTATGCTGACTGCAAGGCGGGGAAAATCAGGGTTCAATGCGGGCCTATTCGGCATAGTCCGGGGTTCGGCATGAACGGCCAAGGCCAATGGCCTGGAACCGTATGCCTACCTCCGATATATCTATACTCAGCTGCCTGGCGCTCAGACGGTGGAAGATATTGAGGCCTTGTTGCCGGGTT
>CBDTVJ010000655.1:0-2011 GCA_965363655.1 uncultured Halieaceae bacterium
TTTACGTCCTACCAAGCAGCGCTGTCGCGGAAAGATGATTCAAATATCCCCGATCCGCAACTCCGGGCGCGCATGCTATATACCTCCGGCACCACCGGAAGGCCCAAGGGCGTCATACGCCAGCCCAACTATTCGACTCAGTTGGAAGCCATCACCTCTGCTCCACGTTACCAGGCGGGAACCGGCCAGCTGAACCTGTGCACGGGACCGTATTACCACGGCGGCCCACTGACGTTTTCCCTGATCATGCCGCTCAGCCAGGGCATTGGTATTGTCATTATGGAGAAGTGGGATGCAGCAGCCGCGCTGAACCTTATAGAGCAGCATCGCATCACGCATACCCATATGGTCCCCACCATGTTCCATCGCCTGCTGCGCCTGCCAGAAGCGATCCGCCAGAAAGCGAATGTCTCTTCCATGCAGTACATCCTGCACGGTGCTGCACCCTGCCCTGTAGCCAGCAAGCAGGGCATGATGGATTGGTTCGGCCCTATCCTGTGGGAGTATTTCGCCGCCACCGAAGGCTCCGGCGCCTCCTGTAGCCCACAGCAATGGCTGGAAAAACCCGGCACTGTTGGTAAACCCCCCAGCGAGGATCACGTGCGTATTCTCGACGACGACGGCCAGCCGTGCGCGCTTGGTGAGGTGGGAAATATCTTCCTGAAGGGTTCCGGTGAACTGGATTTTGAATATCTGGGCGACCCTGAAAAAACAGCCAAAGCGCGCCGCGATTCACACTTCACGGTGGGGGATATTGGCTACCTGGATGAGGACGGCTTCCTGTTTTTAACCGACCGCAACGCCAATATCATCATCAGCGGCGGCGTCAATATTTATCCGGCGGAAGTAGAGGCCGTATTACTGGAACATCCCGAAGTAAAAGACGTTGCCGTAATTGGAGTACCCAACCCCGAGTGGGGCGAGGAAGTGAAAGCGGTGGTACAGGTGGAGAAAATACCGGCAGACCCAGAGGCCCTGGCCAGCGAGTTGATCGAATACTGTCGCGGGCTCATCGCACACTTCAAATGTCCACGCAGCATCGATCTGGCGACAAGCCTGCCCAGGGACGATAACGGCAAGTTATACCGCAGACGCCTGCTGGAAAGCTACCGATCGGGCTGAGTAAACCACCACACTTCAGCACCATTACAGATACGCCATCTTTGGCGAAGTCATTGGCGAAGTCATTGGCGCTCGAATACCTTAGCTGTATGGTAGTGCCCTGTAAGGGGTCCGAGTGACTCTTCATTACAAAAGAAGTAGTTCCCAGGGTTTTACCGTGTATAAAACCTCCAAAGGCGGAAGCCAGTTATGACAACAAATTGGAAGCTGGGCCTCGGCTTCTCCCTGGTGACCGTCATCATGTGGGGCCTGCTGCCCCTGGCGTTGAAATCTGTCCTTGAGGTGATGGATCCACTTACCATCAGCTGGTACCGCCTGTCCGTGTCCGCACTTATCGCCTTGCTGTGGTACGGGCACAGTAGTGGCCCGGCCCTGGCACGCATGTTCTCCAGTGGGCAATGGCCGCTGACCCTGGCCACCGTGGCGGGGCTGGTTGGCAACTACATCCTGTATATCTGGGGCCTCGATCACCTCAACCCCGGTGCATCACAGATATTAATCCAGCTCGCACCGCTAATCCTGCTGATTGGCAGTGTCATTATTTTCAAGGAACGTTTTTCATTACCGCAGTGGCTGGGAGTCGCCATTTTCACAGGCGGGCTGTTACTGTTCTTCCATCAGAGGCTTAATAATGTTGTCGCAACCGATAGCGGCTATGTTGCTGGCGTAGTGCTTATTATCGGCGCCTCAATCACCTGGGCTATCTACGGGCTGGCGCAAAAAAAACTACTATTGAACAATCACCACGCCAAGAATATATTATTCCTGATTTGCCTCGCCGGAACCCTCCTGCTGTGGCCACTGGCTGAACCACAACAAATACAAAACCTGAATGCAACACAACTGTGGTTACTGCTTTTCTGCGGCGTCAATACCATCATTGCCTATT
>CBDTVJ010000656.1:0-2006 GCA_965363655.1 uncultured Halieaceae bacterium
CCGGGGGGATGGTAAAGCAGTAGCGCGAATCGGCCACGGTATATTCAGCAAAGCCACCATTGATCTGGTAGCCGGTGTAGCGGGCCTGGTCACAGAGGTTTTCCTTGTCATGGCTGCAGTACCAGCAGTGTCCGCAACTGCCGCCCAGCCAGGGTACGCCAACGCGCTGTCCCTTCTCAAATCCTGTGACACCATCACCAATGGCCTCGATGTCCCCAACGATCTGGTGGCCTGGAACCAGCGGCAGGGAGGGTTCTGTCAGGTCGCCGTCCATCACATGCAGATCGGTGCGGCAGATACCACAGGCTGTGACGCGCAGTAATAGTTCGCCGGGACCCGCAGATGGTTTTGGCAGCTGCCTTGGTTGCAGTGGGCTGCGTTGTTGTTCAAGTACCATTGCTCGCATGCGTTATGTCCTCAATTCGGTATGACAGCTGTCCGCTCGTTTGCGCGATCTGGCTAGCGGGTAGTACATGGGCAGTTCGTTACCTGGACTTAGTCATCCAGCGCCCGCTCAATACTCTTACAGAAAGTCTTGAGTATCTGGATGCGGGCATAGGGTTTGTCATTGCCAGAAACCAGCGTCCAGGGGGCATGCCGGGTGCTGGTGCGATACACCATTTCATCTACTGCCAGTTCATAGTCTGGCCATTTTTCCCGGTTGCGCCAGTCGTCATTGGTGATCTTGTAGCGCTTGTGTGGTTCCTGTTCCCGCGCCTTGAAGCGCGCGAGTTGCTCGTCCTGGCTGATGTGTAGCCAGAATTTCAATACGATGCTGCCGTGGTTCGCCAGTTGCTCTTCGAAGTGGTTGATTTCGCTGTAGGCCCGTTGCCATTCATCGCTGGTGGCGAAGCCTTCAACCCGTTCCACCAGTAGGCGGCCATACCAGGAGCGATCAAAGAGCGTGGCCCTGCCATCACGTTCCAGGTTGCGCCAGAAGCGCCATAAATAGTGGTGGGCCTTCTCCTCGTCGGTGGGCGCGGCAAACTGAACCAGTCGATAGAGTCGCGGGTCCAGTGCGCCCGTTACCCGACGGATCGCTGAACCCTTGCCGGCAGCGTCCCAGCCCTCGAAGACAGCAACAACAGAACGCCCTTGTCGGTAGGCGTCCCAGGCGAGCTCCTGTAGCCTGGACTGGTATTCCTCAAGTTGCTGCTTGTAGGTTTCACGATCAAGGGACAGGCTGAGGTCCACTGTTTCCAAAACCGTGGGCTGCTTTTGGTCCTGGCCATTCTTTACTGTGGGTGCTGAATTATTACTCGTTGCTTTGCTGGACGCTTGCTGCATAGCCGCCAGGATGATTTCCCCTGCGGTGATATCTCGGTAGCGGCGGTCTTCTGCTTCTATCAGGTGCCAGGGGCTGTGCCGCGAATCTGATTCCAGAATAATTCGCTCGGCTACTTTCAGGCTCTTCTTGTAGCTTCCCGTGAACTCGTAGGGCTGGTCGGTGACCCTGGGGTTTTGTTTTTTTCCGGGCGCAGTGCCTTCCAGCTGTGCTCGCTGTGTGTCGCGGCTGACATGTAGCCACAGTTTAATGATCACAGCACCATCGCCAGACAGGGTACTCTCGAAATATTCGCCCTCCTGGCATTGCCGCACCAGTTCCTTACGTCCTATATCGCCCGCTATCGCCGCTTGGCCCGCGTGCGAGTACCAGGAGCCCAGAAAGATAGCGATTTTCCCGCGGGGTGGAAGCTTGCGCCAGAAGCGCCAGAAATACGGGTGGGATTCCTCTTCATCAGAGTGTTCCCAGAAGGTGTTGGTTTCAATGCCACGCGGATCCATCCATTCATTGAGTCGATGCACCAGGGCGCCTTTGCCGGCACCGTCCAGTCCTGCAACCAGCACAATGACCGGATAGTCGCGCTCCGCCAGATCGAACTGGGCAGTCAGTAATTCCTGGCGCAGAGCCTTTTCCCGCTCGTCAAATTCTTCGCCGTTGATTTTCTTGCCTACTTCCAATGCCTCGAACATGGGGTCTCCATTCTTCCCTGACCAGGTTACTT
>CBDTVJ010000657.1:0-1957 GCA_965363655.1 uncultured Halieaceae bacterium
GCACCTCGACCATGTCGCCTTCCGGTTCACGGGACTTAAGGCCTATACCGCGCGTCTGGAGCAGTTAGGCGTTGAGTGCTCCGCGTTCTATAACAGCAGCATCAATGCGACCCAGGTATTCTGCCAGGACCCCTGCGGCAACGGCGTGGAGGCGATTTTCAGCGATGAGCAATAGCATGCAGGACAAGGTCGTCATCATCACGGGTGGAGCTTCAGGTATTGGCGAGGGCATGGTCAGGCGCTTTTGCGCAGAGGGTGCCCGGGTGATACTGGCGGACGTCAATGAACAGGCCGGGACAGCGATAAGCGACGAGTGCGGCGCCCACTTTTTAGCCCACGATGTTAGCAGTGAGACAAGCTGGCAGTCACTGGCAAAAACAGTGCGCGAGGATTACGGCCAGCTCGACGCCCTGCTTAACAACGCCGGCATAGTCAGCAATCAATCCATAGAGGAAATTGATGTCGACAGCTGGAACCGACTGCTGGCGATCAACCTGACGGGCATGATGCTGGGTTGCCAGAGCGCCATTGCACTGATGAAAAATAATCCGCAGGGACCCGGCGGCGCCATCGTTAACACCGCATCGTCAACATCCTACCTGGCCATACCAGACGTCGCTTACACCACGTCAAAGGCTGGCGTGGTGGGCCTGACCAAGTCGGTCGCCATCCATTGCGCCACCGAGGGCCACAATATCCGCGTCAACTCCATCCACCCCGGCGCGACCTTGACCAACATCCTGCGCACAGCGCTGGCAGAAGCACCGGAAATGGCAGCAAAGCTGAAACGCATGTCGCCAATGGGTCGGATGGGCACCGTAGAAGAAGTTGCGGCGATGGCTTTATTCCTGGCATCGGATGAAGCCAGCTTCTGTACCGGCGGACAATTCCCCGTGGAGGGAGGAACGGTTAGCGAACACCCGAGGATGGTTTGATCATGCGCTTAAGCTCGCTTGGCCGAATGCTTTTCAATTTGCCTGGCGCGGCTCTACCGGGGTCGCTTTGATCACCCGCGTGCGATAAACACTCGCCGCCGCCGCATCGTCAAAGGGCCCGATACGGGTGTTGATGGATATCTCCTGGCCGGGTTCGAGATTGTAGGAGCCACGTAAGGTAGTCACCTGCCCCACCCTGTTCACGGCCTCCATCTTCGCGAGCTGCACCTTCACCGCGGTGGCCGCTACCGGGCTGTTGTTCTTCACGGCCACTCTCAGGTAGCCACTGGAGTGCACGTAGGGCCGGCTGAGCACATACTTCCCCGGCATCTCGGCCATCTCCAGCGTGGCCAGCCGCTGCCGTGCCAGTCCGCTGACTTCACTGTTACCCGCGCTGGCATTGCGGTAAAAGCCCAGTGCGCGCTGTTCATCTCCCCTGGCCAGGGACAGTTCGCCCAGGTGGAAAGCGGCCACCTCGGTCGGCAGCATGGAGTAGCTTTTTTCAAGGTCAGCATAGGCTGCATCCTGGCGCCCCATATCAAAGCGCAGCAATCCGCGATAGAGCCTTGGTGCAAAGTAATCCGGGGATTTTTGTATTGCCGTGCTGTAGGCCTGCTCGGCCCGGTCTTTGTCTTCCAGCATTTTCCAGGCGTGGCCGCGCAGCTCCCAGAACTGTCCCTCGCCAGGCTGGATGGCAATGGCTTTATCCAGATAGCCAAGAGCCTCCCGGGCGCGCTTTTCCTGTAAGGCTGCCATGGCCTTGTCCTGCGCCTTGTAAGCGCCCTGGTCTTTTTTAATCTGGGCGATTTTTTGTTGGTAGCGAGCCCGGTGTTTTTCTCCCGCAGGCAAGGTCGCCGCACGCTCTATATTAGCCGTGACACGTTGCTGGGAGGGAGGATGGCTGGCGAACAGTTGACTGAAAGAATCCTGGGATTTGCCATCCTTCAAGGATACAAACAACTCCTGTAGGCGCACTGCGCCCTGTGGAGAGTAGCCCGCCCTGGCCATGTACTCCATACCGT
>CBDTVJ010000658.1:0-1942 GCA_965363655.1 uncultured Halieaceae bacterium
CGCTCGAGGTGCAGGAGCAGCCACCATCGCCAACGGGTCGAAGCTTGATGTGGCTTCTCCTGGCGCTCTTTACCATCGGTGTAATCTGGGCGGCCTTTGGGCAAGTCGATATTGTGGTCACGGCGCCGGGACGTGTTATTCCCAGTGGCCAGGTAAAAGTAGTACAGGCACTCGATTCCGGAACGGTGCTGCATATCCACGTTAAAGAGGGAGAGTTGGTACAGGTAGGCCAGACGCTAATTAGTTTGGACCCCATCTATGCGAATGCGGATGATGCGCGCATCACCGAGCAAATTGCAGCTATCGCTGTACAAGCACAGTGGCGGCAGGCCCTGGAACGTTGGCTGGCACAAGGTGGTGGTCATGCCGCACCCATTCTATTTGGGCCCGAGGTACCCCTGGCTGAGCAATCCATGGCCAGGGCGGTGTACGAGCAGTACCGCGAAGAAATTTCTGCCCGCTTGTCGGGTTTTGACAAAGACCTGAGTGCCAATCGCGCAGAGCAAAACACGGCCGCTGCAGAGCACGGCCGAGCCAAGGCGACGCTGGCAGTATTGGTACAGAGAGTGTCCGCCTACGAGGTGCTATTGGAGCGACAGTACGGAGCAAAAGTGCAGTACCTGGAGATGTTGCAACAGCAAACCGAGCTGGAACGCACCCTGCCCGTGTTGCAATCAAAAGGGGAGCAACTGCTTGCAGCCGCCGCAGCGATCACCGCTCGGCGGCAGGCTACCACGGGAGAACTGCGCAAAAAAAACCTCATGGAACTGGCGCGACTAGCAAGCGAACGCGCGACTCTGGAGCAGGAATCCCGTAAAGCAAGGCAGCGACAGCAGCAACTCACGCTGGTTGCTCCTGTCACCGGGACGATACAGGAGCTTGCCCTTCATACTATCGGCGGTGTGGTAAGCCCGGCGCAAACGCTGATGAAAGTAGTGCCGGAAGAGGTGACAATTGAAGTGGAGGCGCTTCTCGCCAACAAGGACATTGGTTTCGTTACTGAAGGGCAGTTGGCTGAAGTAAAAATCGATACCTTCAATTTCACCAAATACGGCCTTATTGATGCCAGGATTGTCGATATCAGTAATGATGTAATAGAAGATCAACAGCTGGGCTGGGTATTCAAAATGCGTTTAAGCCTCGAGCAAGATAGTATCGTAGTGGCGGGCAAAGAAGTGCGCTTAAGCCCGGGTATGACGGCCACCGCCGAAATCAAAACGGGAAAGCGTCGATTGATGGAGTTTTTCTTATCGCCGCTGTTGCGCTATAAGCAGGAGAGTGTGAGGGAGAGGTGAATGTTGTCAGGATCTGTAAGTGAACAGCATAGGCCGCGCCCGATTACTCATAAGACTACAAGAGACGAAGTTATGCAAAAAATAATGATCATAATCGCCGTTTTCATTCTCTCCGGCTGTGCAAGGGACAGCAAGATAGGGGAGGAACACAAGCGCCTTTGTGCATTGGATGCTGGCGTGACAATTAACAAGACAGTCAGCGCTGAGGGCTTTTACCAAGAGGGTGCGTCCGGTGTAGCGCCTTGGCAGACCATCATGTTTACACGGTATGACTTTATCGAAGTGTGTGATGACGATCCAAGTCCGTATATCCCTCTGGGTGAGCCTGGATGTTGGCGGGTCAGTCGGATTGAACGTAGCAGCGGGCGCTGTAATGCAGCCATTGACTCGAAATTGCGCAAGAAAAAGGCACCCCGTTATGTCGACTTCGTCGAAGATCATTGCATTTACGCCGAAAAGCTGGAGCAGCCCACCGCTCGTTATGGCCAACTGGTGAAAAAAAAGCAGTGGGAGATGGAACACAAGTGGAACCCTGTGTTTATTCGTTATGACCAAACTGTGGTGGAGATGGAGACAGGTGAAGTATTGGCAAGGGCAATTAACTATCGAGTCAATCCCAAGCCGGAACACCCCATCGCCCCGGTCAT
>CBDTVJ010000659.1:0-1941 GCA_965363655.1 uncultured Halieaceae bacterium
CTGGTGTGATTGTTACCTCCGCCACCATCACCGCCCTGAATTCCTTCGAGCGTTTTATATTGCATTCGGGGGTACCCGATGGCACGAATTTCAAGGTGGTGGCCAGTCCCTTTGATTACGCCAATGCCACCTTTACCGTGCCCGCCATGGACTGTGACCCCGGTGATGCCCAGGCGCATACGGAGGCTCTTATCGAGCAACTACCCAATATTCTCGACCGTGGGGAGGGTAGTCTGGTGCTGTTTTCCTCGCGCCGCCAGATGCTGGAGGTCTATCAGGGGCTCAACCGCGAGTTCGGTGGCGGGATACTGATGCAGGGTGATTACAGTAAACAGGAAATCCTGCGTCGGCACCGGGAGGCTATCGATAGCGGTGAGGGCAGTGTCATTTTTGGCCTGGCCAGCTTTGCCGAGGGCGTTGACCTGCCCGGCGACTACTGTCGCCATGTTGTTATAGCAAAAATTCCTTTTGCCGTGCCCGACAGTCCCTTGGAAGCCTCGCTGGCAGAATGGGTGGAAGCCCAGGGGCGCAATGCATTTATGGAAATAAGCGTGCCAGACGCTGCCTTGAGACTGGTGCAGGCCAGTGGACGCTTATTGCGCACGGAGCAGGATACGGGCCGCGTTACCCTGATGGATAGACGCATAATGACCAAGCGCTACGGTCGCGCCATTCTGGATTCGCTACCACCGTTCCAGAGAAAGCTGGGTTGATGAGGGTGATTTCCACGCCTGCTCACGGCGCCTTGTACAGAGTGGAGCGAAAGTGTGGAGCGGGTGATGGGAATCGAACCCATGTCGGAAGCTTGGGAAGCTCCAGTTCTACCATTGAACTACACCCGCCAGGAGATTGCCGTGGCGCAGCGGCCGCGCCGCTGTAGCTCCCAGAGTATCCATATCACCGCCTCGGGTCAAAATCTTACTGCCCGCTAGCCACCGGTTTCGGTTAATATCCTGTATTTGAATGGCACTGGAACTCGCCATGGGCTCCGGAGTCGGCGCTGGCGTCTGTGTCCAGCTGTCAGCAGAGGCATTGCTTGTATGCAGACTGAAGTAGCAGCAGTACTGATTGATATTGAGGCGCAGTTGCGTCAGTTGGGGCAATGGGACAAGGTGCCTCCGTCCTCCGCTGCCCTGGCCTCGGACCAGCCATTTTGCGTGGATACCCTGACACTCCCCCAGTGGCTGCAGTTTATTTTCCTGCCCACGCTCTATCGTATGCTCGAGGAACAGGAAGTGCTGCCGGAGCGCAGCGGTATTGCGCCGATGGCAGAGGAATATTTTCGCGGTACGGGGCTGGCAGGTGGTGAATTGGTGGAGGCGCTGCTACGCATGGATCAGCTTTTGTCATTACAGGAAAGCGGCGCAGAATAGGCTATTACCCAAAAAAACAGGGTTTTCCCAAGTGCTTACTGCGCCAGATGCCCACCAGTATCCCGGCAAGAAAGGCCGGTAGGCTCGCCACCAGGATAACGACGTTGCTGCGCACCCCGGGATCGAAGTAGTACAAGGCCGCTGCGACCAGCAACCACACCGGCACCGCCGCCAGTAAAAAATTCCCGATAAAGGGGCGCCAGAAATTGCGTGGATTACTCATGAGACTCCCATGATCGGGGTGAATGATTGCTGTCTAGGTCGCGCCGAACCCGCGGGTGATTGTGATAACATCAATCGCTGATCAACCAGCTGGGATAAGCGCACGGCCTGTGACGAGTTCTAATTTTGACAACAAGGTGCTCATTGAACAAGTGCGTTGTATCGAGTCGCAGCAAGCGCTCAGCAATGACACGGACAATACTACCGCAGCGGTAAGTGCCAGCCATAATTTCGAGGGTCGTCTGCTGCAACGTGCGCGGCAACTGGTTCGCGAGCATGAGCTGGAAGAGGCACTTTCCCACGCTACCGGCGTTTGGCGCCTTTCCAATATTCTCGCAGGAACAGT
>CBDTVJ010000660.1:0-1935 GCA_965363655.1 uncultured Halieaceae bacterium
GTGTGCACCGTTTGAATGCGCGCTGAATAATCCACGTGTGTAATGGCGGGTAACTCGGATCGTGGTACGTTAAGCTTTTCGATACCAAACAGTTTTTCCTGCTCTTCCGTCATCGGTATACGCAAGTTCTCGGCGATGGGAGCCACCATAAGCATATAGGGGCTTGCACATTTCTGTTCGAAATAGTCTTCAACCCTTTCGGCCAGAACAGAGGGTGCAAATGGCCGGAAAGATTCGCGGTATTTGATCTTCAGGTTCATCACTGATTGCATCTTGGCACTGCGTGGGTCGCCGATGATGGAGCGGCCGCCCAAAGCCCTGGGGCCGAATTCCATACGCCCCTGCGCCCAACCGAGAACGTTTTCCTGTTCCAGTAATTCTGCCAGTTTAGGCATCATAGTGTCGTCATCCAACTCCTGGTATACGGCACCGCGTGCATCCAGTTGTGTACGAATCTCTTCGGCGGAATATTGTGGTCCCAGATAGGAGCCGCGCATTGCATCACTGCCATTGACGTGGCGTTCTTCGCCAAGATACTCATGCCAGGCGATGGCTGCGGCACCCAGGGCGCCACCGGCATCACCAGCCGCAGGCTGAATCCAGACGTTTTCGAAGGGGCCTTCCCTCAGGATACGTCCGTTAGCCACGCAGTTAAGTGCTACGCCACCTGCCAGGCACAGGTTTTTCTCACCAGTTTCCTTGTGGACAGTACGCGCAAGACGCAGTACGACTTCTTCAGTGACCGCCTGGATAGAGGCAGCAAGGTCCATTTCACGCTGGCTAACCTCGCTCTCAGCGGGACGGGGTGGGCCGCCAAACAGTGCGTCAAATTTGCTATTCGTCATGGTCAAGCCGGTGCAATAGTTAAAGTACTGCATGTCCAGCCGGAAGGTGCCATCGTCCTTGAGGTCGATGATTTTATCGAGGATCAGATCAACATATTTAGGCTCACCATAGGGCGCCAACCCCATCAGCTTGTATTCTCCGGAGTTGACCTTGAAGCCTGTGAAATAGGTAAAGGCAGAGTAAAGCAGGCCCAGGGAGTGCGGAAAGTCAATCTCCCACAGGGGGTCCAGGGATTTGCCATTGCCTTGCCACACAGAAGTCGTGGCCCATTCACCCACGCCGTCAAGGCACATTACCACTGCGCTTTCAAACGGGCTGAAATAGAACGCTGAAGCTGCATGGGATTGATGGTGTTCGGTAAACATCAGGCTGGGAACTTCTTTGGGTTTGCAGTCAGCCAGGGCTGCGAATTCGCGTTTTAGAGTGCTTTTTAAGTAGAGCTTCTCTTTTAGCCAGACCGGCATGGCCGCGGCAAAGGATCGAATTCCGTTGGGAGCGTAGCTGAGATAGGTCTCCAGCAGGCGCTCGAATTTGACCAGGGGCTTGTCATAGAAAACGATGTGATCGAGGTCATGGACGCCAACACCTGCCTCAGCGAGGCAATATTCTATGGCGCCGGTCGGAAACCCTTCATCGTGTTTCTTGCGTGTAAAACGCTCTTCCTGGGCGGCTGCGACGATTTCTCCATTACACAGTAATGCGGCTGCACTGTCATGGTAGTAAGCGGAGATCCCCAGAATGTAGGTATTGCTCATGATTCCAACTCGAATAACGTTTTTGCTTCAAACCGTGCGGGTATCGAATAACGCCGTTTGGTCCGCCCCTGTACTTTTTCCAGTCCTGAAATGATTGCCAGCACCCTTGGTTTCCTAGGGTCTTTTCCGCCCTATTGATAGTAGGAAATGCTGCTTATCGTCGATCTTACGTCGCAGATATCAAGGGCTACAAGATGTCATATTTAATGTTGCTAGTAAACAAACGCTCGGTAATTTGTGGTGTGGTTCTCATTTTTTTCGGTTCTTCCAGAAAGTGCGCGTATTGAACAATTGTCGTGCGATCCTTCTAGAGGAGGATTCTGCGAATAGGGTG
>CBDTVJ010000661.1:0-1932 GCA_965363655.1 uncultured Halieaceae bacterium
ATGATTACCGTATCGATGACATGTACCACGCCGTTGGAGGCATCAAGATCGGTGACGATGACCTTGGCTCCATCGATGGTAACGCCGGCATCCGTGACGCTGATGGACGCGATGCCACCCTGCACAGTGGTCACCTCGGTGAGTTTCACCACTTGTGCGGCAGATACGTCACCTGCCACCACGTGGTAGGTGAGAATGGCGACCAATTTGTCCTTATTCTCAGGCAAAAGCAGCATTTCTACGGTCCCTTCCGGCAACTTGGCAAACGCTTCGTTGGTCGGGGCAAAGACTGTGTAAGGACCTTCACCAGACAGCACATCTACCAGACCCGCGGCCTGAACTGCGGCTACCAGAGTTGTGAAGTCTTGATTACTGGCAGCGACTTCTACGATATTCGGCTTTTCCATCGCATGTCCACCTTCGTGGTGGCCGGCATTAACGAAAGCGGCGCCCGACAAAGCGCTGAACAGAGCAATTGACGTTAGAAATTTTGTGGCAATTTTCATCTCGATATCCTTTTAATGTTGGTTGGGGCTACATACCACAGTATTTTGTGGCTGCGATAATTACGCCTGCGAGACCGGCTTGGACTCCCGCTGTCTACTATCTGTCCACGTGGCGTCAGCAATCTCTCCAGGGATTGGCTTGAGCCGGGTAAAAACGAGTACCACGACAGCTTTATATCCTTACCGATCCAGCGCGCTTCAAGTTTCGTATGTTTTTTGTTAGCTGAGATTTATCAACAGGCGTGCTCTATGTCTCACGATACCCTCTATTATAAAGCTACCAATGGGTAGAAGGTTATACCCGGGCGATCAATTTCAGCGATTTAACATGTCAATACCGTTACGCCTATAATGCACTCAAGGACGATTTTCCAGAGACAATCATGTTCGACATCCTCACTATCCTGGTAGCCCTCGGCTGCGGCATCGCCAGTCGCTGGCTAGGCTTGCCTGCACTGGTCGGTTACCTGGCTGCAGGCTTCCTGCTGCACGAGGTCTCTATGGACGCGGGGCCGCTGCTGAAACTCTTCGCTGATCTCGGCATCACCCTGCTGCTGTTCACCATCGGCCTAAAGCTCAATGTGCGCGAGCTGCTTAAAATGCGCATTTGGGGCAGTGCACTGTCCCACATGCTAATTATGCAGCTGTTATTCACGGGGCTACTGGTCGCTGCCGGCGCTCTGCTCCCGGCACTGGCCCTGACCTCTAAGGGAGCGCTGATCGTCGCCTTCGGCCTCACCTTCTCCAGCACGGTCCTGGTGATCCAGACGATGCAGGACAAAGGGGAGATGGCATCGCGCCACGCCGGCTTGGCCATCGGTATTCTGATCATTCAGGATTTGGCGGCCGTCACCTTCCTCGCCGCCTCCACCGGCCAGGTGCCACAGTGGAGCGCACTTGGCCTTCTGCTGCTGTGGCCCCTGCGGGGAACCATACTCAGATTGCTTGCGCGCTGCGGCCACGGGGAGTTGTTTACCCTCGCCGGTTTCGCCCTGGCATTGGGCAGCTACCAATTATTCGAACTGGTGGGTATCAAGGGCGACCTGGGTGCCCTGATCGCAGGGGCCATCCTCGCGGGTCACCAGAAATCCAAGGAACTGTCCCGCAACCTACTCAACTTCAAGGATCTGTTCCTGGTGGGCTTCTTCCTGTCCATAGGGCTGGACGGTTGGCCACAGCGGGACGTGTTCCTGTTCGCGATAGTCCTGGGCCTAATGGCCCTGCTTAAACCGCTGTTTTTCTTCCCCATCATGACGCGGTTGCATGTGCCACCACGCACCGCGCTGCTGGCCTCATCTGCACTCACCAACCACAGTGAGTTCGGCCTGATCGTGGTAGCCCTGGCAGCTACCTCCGGTTGGATACACCCCCACTGGGATAATGCCCTGTCTATCAGTATCGCTGTATCCTTTGTGCTGGCGCCACT
>CBDTVJ010000662.1:0-1918 GCA_965363655.1 uncultured Halieaceae bacterium
TGCCGAGAATTGGGCTTCAAGAGGTTGAAAACTGGTGCGTCGAGGGTGAGTTGGCCGCGAAATGAGCCGGAATTGTTGGGGAAGGGCTCATCGACGGCGGTTCAGTAGATGTTGACTAAGGGGCGGATATGCTTAATGCTTCCTATACCCCCGAAACACTGAGCACCGGGCTTGACTCGATTCCGCCGAGTGCGCTCTGGGCCATCGCGATCGCCGGCATGGTCGGCATCGCCGCCGCCATTTTTGATCATTGGCACGGCCCACGCTGGCTACCCAGCATGCCGGCAGTCGGTTTGGCCATGGTGATCCCCGCCTCACTCTCCATCACCATGTTCCTCGGCAGCTTGGTCGCCAAGGCTCTGGAGCACTGGCAAACCACCTTGGCACAGCGTTTTCTGATTGCGGCTGCATCGGGACTAATCGCTGGCGAGAGCCTGACCGGCGTCGCGCGCGCGTTGCTCGGCATACTCGGTTGAGATGGCCGATCACCAAGTTAAAAGAGGCCACACCCGTCGGGTAGTGCGAGAAGTGGTAATGCGTGTGCGCTCTGCGATTTATACCGCCTTGAGCACCAGTTCCAAACGCACCCACCTCGTCATACGGAAACAGATTACACAAGTGTAAAGTATACGAAAACCATTATTCATCGTTCGTAGGTGCCGAATTCTTCCAAGACCTCACAACGACAATCAGGACAACTCACTTGCGTTGGTTTCATTACGAATCCTCACTCGCTAAAAATTGTGAGAAAACTGAAATAATGTAGTCTATTCAAGCGGCTAAGATCAAACCAGACTGAACCAGTACCGATCAAAGCGAAGTAACAGCGTCGGCACCGAACAGAGCACCTATGTCGCACAGCGCCCGATCA
This sequence comes from uncultured Halieaceae bacterium, assembly GCA_965363655.1. GTDB lineage: Bacteria > Pseudomonadota > Gammaproteobacteria > Pseudomonadales > Halieaceae > Marimicrobium. The sequence goes on from CBDTVJ010000662.1 coordinate 872, forward strand.
ATGGCGGTTACAAAGCGCTTGGCGTCGGTCTGGGGGAATGAGCAATTTGCGGTCACATGCAGGTAAATACAGTCAGGTTTTAAGCAATATCCAATACCATAACCCTCCTCACAGACTGGACCAAAGCCGAGTACAATACTGTGCTTGGTTGGAACCTGACTGGTCGACAGCACCCAGCCTTGTTTGAACACCGGCGCCTCAAAAAGTGCCGGGAGCGGTGAGATCCCCTGCTCTGAGGCGATCAGCTTGAGACCAAGCAGATGCCGGTCTACACCCTCCCCGTTGCAGGCTTCGATTGAACGCTTACGATGCTCGTCGGTAGCCGTCCGTAGCTTTTCTATCTTCTCTTCGGTGCTGGCACCGCTATCCATCGCCCTGGCAAAAGCCACAGCCTGGATGGAGCAAGAGCGGATAGTCTCTGTTCGACCTAGGCGAAATTGCCGGGTATGGGATGATTCATAGGTCTTGGCAGGACCGTTGTGGAGGCGAATATAGGCGAGCTGAATCGCCATCTGCAATACCCCGTCCGGACTTATACGCTGGGTTTTAATATAGTCTTTACCAAAAGTATCAAAGCAGTGCACCTTCAGGTCCAGGTTTTCGATCAACGCCCGAAAACCCTCGTTCGCCTGTTCAATGGCGTTCCTGTCATTACTGCTCAGGCTCCAGGTGAGTGGTGTTATTTCCGACAATAGACCTTCTTCGCCCTGGGGTGCATCATCAGGAAAAATCGCATAATCCATCAGTGATATAAGGTGCGTGCCATCGACCGGCGCGTGCTCCATCAGGAAGGAGACGCGGCCCCTCATGTCCACAAGTATTTGCAACGTTTTATCGAACCAACGCCCGCCGGATTCACCGTGTAGTGATTGGCGTGCTATCTCGTCCAGTATTTCCGGTGCGTTATTATCCAAGCAGACAATAAAAATGGCACGGTCGATAACATCGAGGGTTGCAGCATTGGTGGGATTGGCTGCAAGATTCGCCCGCGCTTCGGCCCAACGGGGCCGTTCCATCGAGGTCAACAAAGGGACGGGCTCTCCAGGT
>CBDTVJ010000663.1:0-1879 GCA_965363655.1 uncultured Halieaceae bacterium
TCAGGCAGACTCTGACCCCGAGCGTGACGGACGCGGACTTCCGCCCCTGTGTCGACCAGGCGATGCTCAGGGAGACGCGACTGAGGGACCCTTTCGAGAACCTGCGCCAAAGTTGCCACCGGCAGCGGTTCTGCGGTTCCAACGAGAGAACCCAATACATCAATTGCCGCATCACCCAAGGTAGTGGTGTACTCGCTATTTTCAATTCCCCAGCCGTTCCAACGTCGCATCTTTATTCCCTTTTATAATCATTGTGGCGGGCTCTGTGCTAACGCCCGAATTTGTCGCGTCTCACCACTTACACAGGAGACAAGCATTTAAAGTGTCTATAGCATGGCTTATGATAGAATCTTAAAATAATAATTCACTGTCAATCAACGACATGGCGATCACTATTTCGGTCAGGACAATCAGATGACTGGCACTACCAGCGGTTTAAGCGATTACGGCTTGGCCTCCGTTCAGGCGATCAAGCAGTATTTACAGGCTGCCCAGGCCTGTGGAATCGACTGTAGGCCCATGCTCGATGAAGTTAACATTGACCGCGAAATCCTGCAGGACAATAACAAGCGCATAAGCGGGAAATCCATGGAGCGCCTATTGGCGCTGCTGATACCAGCCAGCGGGGATCCCTGTTTCGGACTGCACTCGGCGCGTTATGTCGAACCTGCGTCCTATAGCGTGCTCGGCTATATCAACATCAATTGCTCCACACTGCGCGAGACACTGGCCAATACCGCCATTTTCGAGAAGATCGTGGGCGACATGGGCGTATCCTCCACCCAGATAGAAGACGGCATTGTGCTACAGCGCTGGGACTGTCGCTTTACCGACCCGGTAGTACGACGCCACGTGGTCGAGAACGTGCTCGGCTCATGGGAGATTTTCGTGAGAGAGTTTGCGCACATCGATACCAGTCTCGCCGAGGCTGTCTGGTTCGAACATGCAGCACCCGACGACCCCGATTTACTGAAGGAATACGCGCAAGTATTTGGCTGCGATGTTCACTTCGACCAGGCGGCCAGTGGCATCAGTTTCAAGGAAGAATTTCTCGACATGCCACTGCCCCGGGCTGACAAGAAGTTGCTCAAAGCCCTCCTTGACCACGCCACGCAGATACTCTCGGAAATCGACCGTGACCAGCCCATGACCATACGGGTGAAAAACCTGTTGCGCTTGATGCTGAAGGAAAGAGAGCCCAGCAGCACCCAGATAGCGGAAATTCTGCATATGAGCAGCCGCACGCTGCAGCGAAAATTGAACGTGGAGGATACCCAGTACAAGACCGTGTTAAACGAGGTAAGACTGGAGTTAGCCTTATACTACATTGAAAACACCACCCTCAGCCTGGACCATATAGCCCACGAACTAGGTTACACAGAAGCGCGGTCCTTTTACCGCAGCTTCAAGCAATGGACAGGTCGCACTGCAGGTTCCTACCGGGCAGAGAAAACCTGATCGGATGCGCCCGGGCTATAGCTGACAAAAATCGGTGACGACCAGGCTCGCTGACGTTCACTTCCCAGGCAATCGTCGGATTCGTTCGTACCGTAATCCCCGCGACAGGGCGAAGTACTTTTTACATCGCCCATCTCATCGAATTCCGCCCGCATGTTTTCTGCGTTAATCGTTGGAATAGGCTCTTCCAGTACGCGGACATAGTAAACTGCCTCCCTGCCCTCCTCGGCAAAGCTCGAGTCAGTGAACTCCACAGAGCACCCAGCTTCCGATGGTTCACAATCAAACACCCGCCACGGGTCCTGAATCAGCTCGGCAATCGGCTCTTCCTCATCCAATTGTGGGCGAATTTTGATGATTTCAATACGCTGGAATTCTGTAGCATAGAGTTTGGCGCTGACCGGATCAATCTGATCCAAGA
>CBDTVJ010000664.1:0-1868 GCA_965363655.1 uncultured Halieaceae bacterium
GGGGAGGCACAAGCCACTAAGTGAAGACGTCTTGTCGCCAGACGCACTTAATCTAGGCGCTATGATGAAGCCTGTGCTCACAAACTTTGTCGGCCCCCTCGGCGAGAATATGTATTTTTTCTTTTTTGAGTCCACCGTAGGTGACGGTGCGGCAATCGCCAGTCCGCAGGCACCAGGGAGATTCTCTGTGGAAGTAGGTGACCAGGTTTTTGATTGGAAGACTCCTCTTAGTACGGTTATTCCGCCGAAATTCTGTCCTATCGACAACGAGAAGATGAACGGCACGTGGAAATACTGCCCGTTTCATGGCGCAGAGTTGCTAGAACCCGAAAGTGAGTAGTTATTTATAACAAGCGCTTTCACCTGATTAACGAGTTTTGGCACCCGCTTGGCGTGTTCCAATCGCGCGCCAAACAAGTTTGCAGCTGAAGCCAGCGTTGGTATAGGAGGAGTGGATGGTAAAGGGGCTTAAAGAATCGATCGATGCGGTGAGCCCATTTTGGCCGTTGGTTTTCTGTGTTGGGCTCGGCGGCGTGATAGGGTCAAATCGTATCTGGCAGGAGTTTCAAGTACCCGTTCTTATCATTACGCTTTCAGTCACAATTCTCATATATGGCCGAATTATTTCGAGTATGGCGCCGGGTAGCCGTTCTAGCTCGTGGACAATACTTAAAGAGAACGGGCTTAACTATGTGCTTGCAGTCGCAATAATTGGTGCACCCCAATCCGCATTACGGGTATTGGTGGCAAGCCAGCCAGTAAATCAATTTGAGTATGTGGTTTTTGGAACATTGATCAGCTCTGTGTTTGGCGTACTGACGATTTATGCACTGCCAATTGTGTTTCTTAAGAAATCAAGCCTGGCGGCGATCCTGGCGGGAGTTATCTACCTGTCGAGGAACCTGGCGGCCAGCATTTGGATTGCAGGAATTGTTGTCATCACCCATGTGCTTGCAGCTTCAGGGGCACTAGTATTCAGGGTTGAGACAACACCTTGGAGTTTTGCATTAGTCTTAGTTACGGCTGTAGTGGGTGCCTTTCTCTTTTTCGTGGCATTTGCAGCAGCGTCGCGGGTACTTCTTAATGGTGCGGAGCCGGAGTCAGGCTGAACGGCCGGCCAGATAGGTAACACCTTTTCCTCGAGGCCGACGTGAAATGGATGATCACCCTCGTCGCGCTGACCATGGACGCCGAATGTACGGACTCGCCCCACAGCGGAGGAACCTGTCTCCAGTTCACCGATCAAGTCGTCTGGGATGTGGTTGATTTCGCTATCTTCGGGGCCCTCCTGGCCAGTGTTGGAATCGCCTATGAGCTAGCAGCGAGGAAATCAGGCAATACCGCGTACCGGTTCGCCTTCGGCGTTGCGCTCGTAGCAGCATTCATCCTCGTTGGAGTGAATGGTGCCGTTGGTGTCATCGGGACTGAAATGGACGATGCCAACCTGATGTTTGGGGGGGTGCTTGTCGTCGGAATCATCGGTGCCTTTATCGCACGCTTTCAACCCCGCGGCATGGCACGGGCGTTGTTCGCGACCGCGCTCACTCAGGTGCTGGTCGCCGCGCTGTGGCTTCTGTCGGCCTGGCTGTTCAGGAAGGCGGCGCAGGAGCAACCTTCGAACTCGTGCAATAGCTCAGACAGATAGCCCTGGCTGTAGCGCCGGATACTTCTGAACGTATCACGTACGGGGGCATCATGCTCGCCGGGCCGACAGACTTCTGCGGCTTCTTTTCGTACAAGAAGCATGTCGGAGACTACATAGCTCAGGCCCACCACAAGGCCAAGCCGGGTCCTTCATTCAGAAAGAGAATACAATGAGGCAGGACAAGTAGTGCGGCCCCTGATTTTCCTGATTGTATTAGGGGTAA
>CBDTVJ010000665.1:0-1856 GCA_965363655.1 uncultured Halieaceae bacterium
TGTTTGTTTGAATTTCAGGATTGTGGTTTTCTGGTGTGGAAAAAGTGTAAATAAACGTGACAAAGTAATCCCAAGTAAAGGGCAAATAAGTAACGCTCAGCCGTTCTTATAACACCTGCTGGCCATCAACCTCCTCCTGCGTGGCTTCCCGCACATCCTCAACTCTGCCCTCAAACTGCAGGGTCAGCCCCGCCAAGGGGTGGTTAGCATCGACAGTAACCAGTTCTTCTGAAAGCCCTATAATAACAACAGGCATGGGCCCCTCGGCTGTTCGGGCAGTAACTGCATGCCGAGCGCAAGTTCGATATCAGCCGGGAATGAGCTCCTGGGTGAGGCCTGTACCCTTGAAGGGTCATGCACACCGTAGCCATCTTCCGGACTGAGGATGACCTTGAATTCATCACCAGCCTTTTTGCCGCCTAATTCATCTTCCAACGCCGGGATAATGCCGGCCGCACCATGCAGGTAAACCAAGGGCAGCCCCTCTTTGGACTGGTCCATGACCTCACCATCGTCATTGGTGAGCGTGTACTGTAGGCTGACTACAGTGTTATCGCCAATTAACATACTATTTTCCTCAAATGGAGCGGCTGTTGCTGCTCTCAACTAGCGGGCATTCACCCGGTTTCTCGATGGATCCATGTTACGCACACATAGGCATTTCGCTTTCTGGGGTTTTCTATACCAATCCACTGCGCGCCGCCAAAGCAGTCGTTCGCTGCCAAGGCTAATCAGACCAGCTATAAACTATTGAGCGCCTTCTCAGCCTCCGCCCTGCCATAGAAATCTTCCCCGCCATCAGACAGCACCTTACTAAGTAGCTCCCTGGCCAATTCAGTCTGGCCATCCGCCTTATAAGCCATGCCCAGGTGATACCAATACTCCGCCCCCTGACCGCCCGCCTCCTGCGCCTGGACCAGCAATTTAACCGCCTGTGGGATATTGTCCTGCTTGTATTGCAACCACCCCAGGGTATCCAGCAGCGCGGGGCTGTTGGAGCTCTCGAAGCCCTCTGTCATCGTTTGGGCGCGACGCAGGTTTTCTTCGGTGGGGGAGCGAAGCAGCATAGCCGCAAGGTTGTTACGCACTATCACAGCTTTCTCATCAAGCGCATAGGCCTCTTCCAGCAGCGCTAACGCGCCGTCGTCATCTCCACGCATCTGGTACCAGTTGGCCAGTTCCGTTTTAAGCAGGGTATTCTCCGGGTTCGCCGCAACGCCTTGTTCGTAAAGGGCCACAACTGACTCGGGGGTGCTGGTAGCACTGAGAATTCGCGCAAGCCCTATATAGCTTTGCACCTGTTGTGGCGCGAGCTCAATGGCTTTCTCATAGGCGACACGGGATTTCTCCACATCCTTGTTGGCTAACTGCAATTGCGCCAGGATATCGTATAGCTTGCCATCTTCGGGGTTCTTGGCGAGATAGACTTCTAAGTAGGCAATTCCGCCGGCAACGTCTCCTTTTCCTGCATAAGCCTGGGCAATGATAGTGTTTGCATTCGACAGTTGATCATTTTCTTCCAGGGCTTTCTTGGCGAGGACTATCGCTTCGTCGTAATTCTTCTGCCGCAATTCCAGGCTGGCCTTCATCAGATTTGTGGCACCGACAAGTTTTTCGTTCCCTGACAAACGCTCGACAAGCACCTCGGCATCTTCCCAGCGTTCATCGCGTGAATAGATCTCTGTCAGCAGGTTGATGGCCAGAAAATTCTCCGGCTGTTGCTCCAATACCTTTTCTACATTGGCAGCTGCCTGGTCATAATTTTGTTGATCCGCAAGTATGCCCGCGCTGCGGTAGAGAGCCACAAGGTTCTCGGGTTCCAGCGCCAGTACGCTTCTGTAGTTATCCAGCGCCAG
>CBDTVJ010000666.1:0-1844 GCA_965363655.1 uncultured Halieaceae bacterium
CAGGCCTATTTAGACCTGAAGAATTTCGTGACAATTGTGGTTTTGGCCTTATCGTGCATGCGTCGGGGGATGCCAGCCATCGCCTGCTGCAAACTGCCATTGAGTCGCTGACATGCATGACCCACCGCGGCGGTATTGCCGCCGATGGCAAAACCGGCGATGGCTGTGGCCTGTTGATGCAAATGCCCGAGCAATTCATGCGAACCCTGGCGGTGGAGTGTTTTGAGGTTGAGCTGGGTGATAAATTTGGTGTTGGCCAGATATTTCTAAGCCGAGATGAAAATATCGCCGAGTCTGCAAAGCAGGGCCTGGAGAAAGCGTTGATCGATCAGGGCTTGCCCGTTCTCGGCTGGCGCAGTGTTCCTACTGACAGCTCTGTTTGTGGTCCGATTGCGTTAGATACCCTGCCGCGTATTGAGCAGGTGTTTTTCAATGCCCCGGGAGTCTCTGAAGAAGAGCTTTGCAGCAAACTGTTTGTTGCCAGGCGCAAAGCAGAATTGGCTAATGAGTCTGACCAAGATTTCTATATTTGCAGTTTATCGGGCCGGGTAATTTCTTATAAAGGTTTGGTGATGCCCGTCGATCTGCCGCACTTTTATAGCGACCTCGACGACCAGCGTCTGGAGACCGCAATCTGTGTTTTCCACCAGCGCTTTTCCACTAATACTATGCCCAAGTGGCCACTGGCGCAGCCTTTCCGGTTGCTCACTCACAACGGCGAAATCAACACCATTGACGGTAATCGGAACTGGGCAACGGCGAGAACAGCTGCTTTTGAAACCGATAAGCTACCCAATATTATGGAGCTCGCGCCGTTAGTGAATCGCTCGGGATCTGATTCATCCAGTCTTGATAATATGCTTGATGTACTGGTAACGGGAGGAGTTGAGCTGCCCCAGGCATTGCGTATGCTCATACCGCCGGCGTGGCAGAACATCGACCTGATGGACCCTGACCTGAAGGCATTTTATGAATACCACTCGATGCACATGGAACCCTGGGATGGCCCGGCGGGAATAGTGCTAACAGATGGGCGCTACGCGGTTTGTGTCCTGGATAGAAATGGCCTGCGGCCCGCTCGCTGGGTGAGAACGAAGGATGGGTTTATTACGGTGGCCTCGGAAGTGGGCACCCATGGATACAAAAACGAAGACGTTATAGCGAAGGGTCGAGTCGGCCCCGGCCAAATTCTGGTTGTAGATACTCACACTGGTGAGGTGCTGCACACGAATGAAATCGACAATCGCCTTAAATCCAGCCATCCCTACAAACAATGGCTACGAGAAAATTCCCAGCGCATCGAAGGTACTTTTGGTGGAGAAGCTGGTCCGGGCATCGAAAAAGATCAACTCGACAGCTACATGAAAATGTTTCAGGTAAGTTCCGAGGAGCGCGATCAAGTGATGCGCCCTCTGGCTGAGTCCGGGAATGAAGCTGTGGGTTCAATGGGTGACGATACGCCGATGGCGGTGCTGTCGCGCAAGGAGCGTTCACTCTACGATTATTTCAGGCAAAAGTTTGCCCAGGTAACCAACCCACCCATTGACCCTCTGCGTGAAACCATTGTTATGTCGCTGGAGACCTCTCTAGGGGGAGAGAAAAATGTCTTTCATGTTGGTCCGGAACACGCCGACAGGGTAATTCTCACTTCGCCAGTGCTGTCTCAGGGCAAATTCAATACGTTGTTGCAGTTAGATCGGCCCGGCTTTGCGATGAAGGATATTGATTGCACCTATAAACCCGCCGAGAAAGGCTTGAAGCAGGCCATTGAAGAAATAGTACAGCTGGCTGAGCAGTCTGTGCGTGAAGGTGTCACTATACTCATTTTGTCAGATCGGGCAATT
>CBDTVJ010000667.1:0-1820 GCA_965363655.1 uncultured Halieaceae bacterium
GAAGAAGAGTAACAAGTTTTTCCGGTGGAGTAGGGCGGAGTGGCCGAGACCGAACGTATGCCGAACTTATGCCGAGCTTGTAGGGTGCCTGTTTCCGAACTTGGTTCAGCGCTGTTTGTCAAAGTAGTTGTCGCGTCCACTTACGCGGCGACCTCAAAGTCACCAATGTCCCTTTCTGGATTCAGCCAAACGCTCTTCGGCAAAGCCCAGTCCCTGATGCCTCGAGACCAGCGCCTGGGATTTGATGCCCTGGCCGCCTCGTAGACTGTCTTGCGGTTGTTCATCACTTGATCCGTTTGACCACTATGACGCTCGTGCGGTGTCATAAACTTCAATCCGCTATGCTTGTGCTCAGTGTTGTACCAGTTCTCAAACTTCAACACCCATGCTCGGGCATCGCCCAGGGTAGCAAAGCCTTTGTAGGGGTAATCAGGGCGGTATTTGCAGGTCCGGAAGATCGACTCGACATACGCGTTGTCATTGCTGACACGCGGCCGACTGTGCGACTTCACCACGCCCAGACGATAGAGTGTCTCCACCAATGAAGCGCCCTTCATCGGGCTGCCATTGTCGGAGTGAAGCACCAGCGATACACCACCAATTTTCTCTCGAAGATAGACTCTGCGTAGCAACTGCGCAGCTTGTTCACTAGACTCCTCTTCATGGATTTCCCAGCCCACCACCTTGCGGCTGTAAAGATCCAGAATTAGATACAGGTGGTAGTAAACTCCCTTGGCAGGCCCGGGTAACCAGGTTATATCCCAACACCAAACTTGGTTAGGTCCCGTCGCACAATGGGTACGCATTGGCTGGTTCTTTCGCGTCCGACTGCGACCTCGGCGTTGTTGCTGACCTTCCTCCCGCAGTATCCGGTAAAACGTCGATTCAGAGGCAATATAGCGCCCTTCATCCGCCAGCGCAGGCACTATCTGGCTCGGCGGTAAACTTCGATAGGCTGTGCTATTGACAGTGTCCAGCACAGTCTGACGTTCCTGCGGCGTCAGCTTGTTTCTGGGTGCTGGGCGATCAGCATCGGGGCGACCATCGGTTCTCACATCGCCCTCTCGAGTCCACCTTTGAAACGTGCGCATCGAAATGCCCATTTCTCTACAGGCACTGGCAGTGCGAGCTCCAGCATTTGTTGCTTCCTTGATCAGTCTTACAGCTCGGTTGCGATCCGGGGTATTGATCATTCGTCCTCGTCCTCCCCCCAGATCGCATGCATCTTTTTTCTAAGGACCAGTAACGCAGCGGTCTCCGCCAGCGCTTCGTCTTTCCGACGCAATTCGCGTTTTAGTTGCTTAACCTCTCCGCGAGCCAGTTGTGTTTGCTTCTTCTCTTCCTTGGACTGATTCGTAGCACGTGCATTACCCTGAAGGCAGTTCTCTTTCCAGGCTGCTATCTGCTCGGCAAAAAGTCCCTTCTTGCGGCAGTACTGTGCTAGCTCGGCCTCATTCATTACCGCTGTCTCCAGCACCACGCCAAACTTATACTCCGCAGACCAGTTCTCTGGATTCTGTGTTTCTTCCGGCACCACCAACCCCTTCGCTATGGCGTGTTTTCGCCAATCATACAGGGTTACCTTGGAGATACCTGTTTCCTCAGCCAGCATGGGCACCGGTGCATTCTCCGGTTGCATCATCCGCTTGAGCACCGCGTCTTTTCGTTTTTGTGAATAGTGTTTCATTGCTCATTCCTGAGCGCCCCCCGAATATTGATGAAAAATTAGACACGACAACTAGCCTGACACGGAGGGGCAGTAAGTTGAAGAGTTAGAAGGCGTTTTCGAAACCGAACTTTGAACCTCTGCCGAAACGCCG
>CBDTVJ010000668.1:0-1810 GCA_965363655.1 uncultured Halieaceae bacterium
CTTGTCCGAGCTGTCCAGGTGAAATGCGGTCATAAACGTGGCGGGATACGGCGCCAATAGTTTGGGCGGGAAAATAAGGAAAAAATTGGGCCGCATGGATTGCCACTCAAGCTGGCGAATACTCGCCACTTCAGCCACCAGCGGCTGTGACCCGACCAGGAAGCCGAGCTTGTCGCCCACCTCGATATCCAGCCTTTCGGCAAAGCCCTGTTCGACTGACACCAGCGCTGCGCTGGTCCCGGGCGCCCACCACTTGCCGGATACCAGGCGGTTATCCGCTGGCAGCGTATCAGACCAGGTAAAATTGGACTCCCGCTGGCGGCGCTCTTCCTGCGTGTCTGCCGTGCGGGGTAGTTCCTGTTTGCCAACGGACATGACCCTGCCACGAATCATGGGGTAAAACGCTTCACTGCTGACATTTTCTTCACGCAGCATCTGCTCAATGCCCTGCACGTCCCCGGGGCCAATATTCACCATGAAGTGATTGGGCGCATCCTCGGGCAACTGGGTCTGCCATTCATCGATCAGCGATGTTCGCACCAGCAGCAACACCAGTAACATCATGATAGCCATGGCAAATATAACCACTTGCAGGGCGTTGGTGGTGCCCCGTCGTTGCAAGCCCGCCAGGGCCAGCCGCCATATACTGCCAGCACTCATTCCCACCAGCCGGCCACCCTTGAGCAGGGTCAACGCCAGCACCAGCCCCAGACCAACGGTCAGCGACAGCCCGGACAGCACGGCGAGGGTCAATTTCCAATCCTCGCTGTACCACCACATCAGCAGGGTGACGGCGACCAGGCCCAGCAGGTAATCATTGACGGTGCGCCTGCTCTCCAGCGGCAGGTCTCGACGCAATACGCGCAGGGGGCTCGCCAGCGCCAGACGACGCAGGGGCGGCCAGGCAAAACACAGCAGGCAAGTCAGGGAAGTTACGCCACCTATGAGATAAGGTCGGGGACCACTGGGACCGGGCTGCACCGGCAACTGCTCGGCAAACAAAGCAAAAAACAGCGCCTGTATGCCCCAGCCCAGCAAGCAACCCAGCACTGTGGCCACGCCTCCCAGCAACAGCAGGCTACTGGCGTATAAACGATTTACCGTGGCGGAAGTCGCACCCAGGCTTTTCATGATGGCCACATAATCATGGTGGCGCTCACTGAAACGCCTGGCCGCAAGCGCCACCGCCACGCCGGCCAGCACCACGGCCAGGCTGCCGGCCAGTAACAGGAAGCTCTCCGCCCGCTGCAGCGCACTACTGATGCCGGGTTGCCCCTCGTCAACATCCACCAGGGTTTGCCCCACTTGCAACCGGGGTTCGACCCGGCGGGAAAAAACATCCAGCGCAGCTGTCTGTCCGGCATACAATTGGCGGTATTCCACACGGCTACCTGGCTGCACCACAGCGGTGGCAGGTATATCGTCATAATGCATCAGCACCCTGGGACCAAAGCCGTAGAAGGAGGCGCCCTGGTCAGGCTCGGTCCTGGCGGCCGCAGCTATCAGGAAATCGGCTTCGCCAATGGTGATCCGCTCCCCCACCGCTACTTGCAGCAATGCGAACAGGCGCGAATCCAGCCAGACTTCACCGGGAGCGGGGCCGCTGGTCGCCGGGCCGGCCTCGCCAAAAGGCTCAGCGCTAAACGTGAGTTCGCCGCGCAGTGGATAGGCACCAGTCACCGCCTTTATTGAGGCCAGGTACATGCTGTCTTCGCCGGCATAGACCATGGAGGGGAACAACAGGGTCTGGGCTTGTCGCAGGCCGAGGGCTGCGCCCTCCTCCAACCACTCAACCGGTATCGCACTGCCG
>CBDTVJ010000669.1:0-1793 GCA_965363655.1 uncultured Halieaceae bacterium
AGGTGGAGCGGGTACTGGTTGACTTCCCCGCCATCACGGACGCGCTGGTGGTAGGCCTGCCTCACCCCCGCTTCGGCAAAATGGTGGTGGCGGTTGTGCAGGGGCCTGGACTCAATGGCAACAACCTGGATGTCGCCGCCATAAAGGCCCATGCTGCGCAGCACCTGGCGGACTACAAGATACCGCGAGAGATTTACGCTATCGATTCGCTACAACGGGCACCCAATGGCAAACCCGACTATAGCTTCGTGACAGACTACGCGCTGGACAGCTCCACCCGTCACAAGGCTCAATCCGCTGCAGAGAAACCGGCCTGAACTCAGCCAACCCCAAGCCTGCTGCCGCCTATTTAGAACGCAGGGCAAGCCACCAGTCCTGCTCGGTGATTGGATAGAGTTGCGACTGCTGCTGCACCGACTCTGGTTCCTCCGGCGACAACTTCCCGGCCACCGTAGCAGGCAGTGGCGATGCCCCTTGCACCGGATCGACAACCTCCAGGTCCAGGTCGGCAATACAGGCCACAAAGCGTTGCATTTCTCCCTCGTGGTGGTCACTGGCCTGGTGGCGCCAGAAGGCGTTGCTATCGGGGAAAGACAGCAGGCAGTAGTAAAAACCCGCTTCGCGGCCGCGCCAGTATTCGTAGCGCAGCACGCCCGCCTCGGTGGTATGGGTCTGTTCATACATGTAGGCCATCAAGTCCTCGAACTCTGCCTCCTTTCCCGGGTGTATCTGAATTTTTGCCAGCAGCGTGCTCATAGACGCAGTCCCTGTAATTGGATGACCAGGTGAAACTAACAGGGACGCGGGGTGCAGGTCCAGACGGGATTGACCGGGCGCGGCCTGGGCTACCGCATCTTCCGCATTAACTAGGCCGCTTTGCGAAAGCGCAGCTTGAGCCCCAGGGTCCCCAGCATAATGCCGGGCTGGTGCTCAAAGGTATTGCCCGGTGCGTATTCAAGGCTGTCCAGTCGTTGGCACAGGCGAGCCCAGGCAATGAGTTGCTCCTGGCGGGATATGCCAGCCCCCGGGCAGGTACGGGAGCCCTGGGAAAAGGTCAGGTGGTTGCCCAGGGCCTTGCGCTCCAGGTTTAACTCGTAAGGGCAGTCGTATTGCCGCGGATCCACGTTACCTGCGCCAAATCGAATGTGCAGGATGGATCCCGCCGGTACCGCGACATCCTGGAACACCTCGTGCTGCGTCGTAACGCGAGTAGACAAGCCCTGGGTAGGTGCGCGCAGGCGCATGGCCTCCTCGGTGAAGGCGCGAATTTTGCCCGGATCAGATTTGATAGTGTCGAACAGGCCCGCTTGCTCGCAGAGTAACTGTGCCTCTTCCTCCAGCGCATACTGGGTCGTTTCCAGTCCACCCAGTACCATGAAGTAGATAATGCCGTAGACTTCTTCGTCAGTCAGCTTGCGATCCAGCGCCTGGTAATGAATCTGTGTGAGGGCACTGATCATGTCGTCCTGGGGGTTGGCGCGCTTACTGGCCACCTGGCTCGCCAGGTAGTCTGCGAAACCATCAAGTCGCCCAGACTGCACAGCTGTCTCTGCTTCGCTCAGCTGGTTGAGATGGCCTTTACCATAGACGTACTGCATCACCTGGGCCGATCCCCACTCCGCCAACTTGCCTACATCTTCCAGCGGAAAACCCAGCACCCTGGCGGTAACCCGCTGCGGCAGAGGCCGGGCGAATTCCTCGATAAATTCCACGGTGCCCTTGCCATCACCGTCATCGCGATCGATCCACTGATCAATCAGCTCATCGCATATTTCCTCGATCATCTGCGCATG
>CBDTVJ010000670.1:0-1778 GCA_965363655.1 uncultured Halieaceae bacterium
TTTCTCTCAGCTGCTGTATTTGCTCGCGCAATGCGCTCTTGTCGCCGACCAGGGCGACGTCGCCGGGGCCGTCGGCGCCTTCGCGGTCCAGCATGGCGCGGTAGGAGGGTATGTCGCGGTACAGCGCCAGTTGCCGGTCTACCATGGCCCGGGCTGCAGCGGGTTTGTCCGTCAATACCACGGGCATGCCGGCGACGACCCGCGGCTCGCTGCGGCCTGCTGCCAGCGCCGCCTGGCGGATTACCGGGACAGTGTGGTCGGCTATGGTTGTTGGGCCCGTGAGCCACAGGGTCGTGCCGTCGGTACGACTGCCCGCCAATTTGAGCATGGCAGGTCCCAGGGCGCCGATGAGTAGCTGCGGTGTCGCGGCTTCCGGTACATCGAGTTCGGCCGTGGTGCTAAAGATTTCTCCCTGGTAATCCACGCTGCGCTGTTGCAGCAGGGGGATCAGCACGTCGAGGTACTCGCGCATGTGGCTGACGGGTTTGTCGTAGGACATGCCCATCTGGGTTTCAATAACATATTTGTGCGACAGACCAATGCCCAGGGTGAAACGTCCGTTGCAGGCGGCAGAGGCGGTCAGGGCCTGTTGCGCCATCGCCATGGGGTGGCGGGGGTGGGTGGCGACCACCGCCGTGCCCAACTCAATACTACTGGTAGCGGTGCCGATGGCTGCCAGTGCGGTGAGGGCATCGTAGTTGTAGATAGTGGCCATCCACAGGCTGTCAAAGCCCAGTGCCTCGATGCGCCTGGCGTTATCCATCATGCCTGTCAGGCCAGTATCGGGATCAAAGCCTGAACCTGTCATGATGCCGATTTTCACGCAGCTACTCCCCGTCGGTGGCGGTGATCGACCAGCAGTCGCTTGCTGTTATTTGCCAAACTAATCCTGCGCCCCGGTGTTTTGTAGATACTGGTCAATCATGTTGTGGAAGTGACGCACCCTGATTTCCTGTTCACCCAGGTACATGCCCTTGTAACCTTCCGATTGCACGCCCTGTTGTACTTCTGGCACGTTGTCCGCATCCTGCTGCAAGATAAACGAAGCGACTTCTACCGCCGGGTCCAGCAAGTCCACGTACTGTATCTTGTGGTCGAAGTAGAGGTGCTCCACACCCGTCGGCTCTTCTCCTTCGGGAAAGTGGGCCATCATGATCAGGTCGTAGTAGCATTTATTGGGGTCGGTCTCGTGGGGCCGATAGCGAAAGGTGTTAATGCCCTCCGGGAAAATGTTCTGGGCGGCACCGGGAAAATAGAAGTAGTGATACACATCCGACAACTGCTCGTCGGTCATCTGCCCATAGGGGAGGTGGGGCACTACGCCATCAGTCTGTTGCTGGCGATTGATTTTATGTTTTTCCAAGCGCACATCACGCGCCGGACCTTCCCATTGGTCAGGGTCCAGGCCGAAGTAACGCATATAGGCCTGCATGCGCTCGGAGATTTCCATCGTGTCCCGATGCGGTTTACTGGGCGCGCCGTACTCGTTGATCATGCGACTGTGCTTGCCCAGCAATTCCAGTTTGGCGTTCGAGTTGGACCACAGCATCATTTCCGGGTGAATGCCGCGGAAGTGATAGCTTTCATTGAAAGCGTCCACGGCTATTTTCCAGTTGCAGTCCCACAGGAAGGTGGCGTTGACGAAGACACGCATGTCCTGCATACGGTAGGGGGCGATTTGCTCAGGCAGTACATCGAGGTATTCAAGCAGGGGTTCGGCCTCGCCGTCGATGTTGAACCAGGTCCAGCCGCCCCAGGTGTCGACGCGAATCTCCGAC
>CBDTVJ010000671.1:0-1774 GCA_965363655.1 uncultured Halieaceae bacterium
TCATCCTGAAGGAAATGTTTAGCACCCTTAATAATTGTATGTGCTTGGTTATTTGCTCCCGGCACTGTTTTTATAAAGCGCTTTTCCGCGCCCTGGGTCACTGGGTCCGAGTCAGCAAATACCGTGATAAACGGCTTTTCGAAAGTTTCCAATACTCGCCACGCCTCGCGATTGGCTGGTATAGCCGGGTCGTCAGGGATAATTGGGACGAGTGATGGGAACTGTCTCGCGCCTGCCATATAGGTGTCGGAGGGAAATGGCGCCGACCAGGCACGATATTCCTCGTCGTCACAATGATTCAAAAACACCTTCATTACATCGGCGGGGTGAAAGTCAATATACTCATCACAGTGTCTTATCCAGTACATAAGACCAGGGCGATCGCCCGGAGGGGCACTGAGTTTTTCGTACACTTCCTGTATAGAAAGTGCAGGTGTGTCTGCGAGTAGCTTTCTGAGCCTGGGAGCCATCTCGCTGGGTATGCCTTTTCCATCAGGCAGGCCGGCGTTTGACTGTATTACGCGGGCAAAACGGTTGCTGTCCTCTGCCACTACACGCAGGCCTATCAGACTACCCCAATCCTGACACATTAATGTGATGCTGTGCAGGTCCAGGATATCAATCAGGTTTTTTACCCACATTACGTGGTTGGCGTAGCTATAGTCTGAGCGATTGACCAGCTTGTCTGATTTTCCGAAGCCGACTAAATCTGGGGCGATAACTCTGTAGCCTGCGGCTACCAGAACTGGGATCATCTTGCGATAGAGATATGACCAGCTAGGTTGGCCGTGTAGACAGAGAATCGTCTCCCCAGTGCCCTCATCCAAATAGTGAACTCGTAAGGGTGTGCCATCACCGGAGTCAATCTCAGCGTAGTGAGATTCGAAGTCGTAATCTTTCAGATTTTCAAATCGTTCCTCAGGAGTTCTAATAATTTCCATGTGTAGTGTTCCTCCTAGTTAATACTTGCGTGGATTTTTGCAAGCGAACCCTGCCGTACATCGCGTTTCATTGCAGCATAAGATTCTGTCGGCAGCTGCAATAGTTCAGTGGCGATTTCGGAGCAGCGTGCGAGCAATTGCTGCGAATCAGTGACTTCATCCAGGTATCCTGGATCAATCGCCAGCTCTGGACTATAGAGGCGTGATTGAATAACCGCAGGTGTGATGTGTCTTTTCGATAACCTGCTATTGACCAACTCATGCCCGAACACTGTAAATGGCAGGCCGATTGCTGTTTCATTGAGACCAATTTTGAAAGGGCCGTTGGCTCCAACTCTGGTATCGCAGCAAAGCAGTAGGAACGCTCCTGCAGCAATGGCATGCCCGCTACAGGCGCCTATTAGCGGCATAGGAAAACCGAATAAGCGATGGAAAAGGGCTGTACCCCGGTTAACGAGAGCCGCACCCTCTGTGCTACCTTTGTTAAGTTCTTTTAGATCAAAACCGCCCGAAAAAATACCTTCTCTGCCCATTAGGATGACCGCCTTTGCCTCGGCTTCAGCTCGGTCCAGAGCTCCATTAAGTTCGTCGAGAAGGTTGTGTCCGACGCCGTTGGCCTTTCCATCATCCAGCGTTACGGTGGCAACCCCGCTGTTGAGTTGATAGCTCATCTTTTGCTCCTAAAGATGAAAATTTCGAAAAGAAAGTAACCTATTGGAAAACACTTCCTACTGATGCTGATGCTGTTTTTGACAAAGAATATCATTTTGATGCTGAAGATATCGAGCCAATGATTACTTATGGGACAAATCCAGGAATGGGAATAAAAATTT
>CBDTVJ010000672.1:0-1756 GCA_965363655.1 uncultured Halieaceae bacterium
AATACCATCCCCACGGTGATTCCGCTGTTTACGACACCATCGTGCGGATGGCCCAACCCTTCTCCCTGCGCTATATGCTGGTGGATGGCCAGGGCAACTTTGGCTCGGTCGACGGTGACTCCGCTGCGGCCATGCGTTACACCGAGATCCGTATGCGCAAGATCGCGCATTCCATACTGGCGGACCTGGACAAGGAAACGGTCGATTTTGTCGACAACTATGACGGCACCGAGCGCATACCCGTCGTTATGCCCACGCGGGTACCGAACCTGCTGATTAACGGTTCCTCAGGTATTGCGGTGGGAATGGCGACCAATATCCCGCCCCATAACCTGACCGAAGTGGTCAGCGCTTGCCTGGCCCTGATTGGCAACCCCGACCTGACCGTCGATGAGTTGATGGAGTACATTCCGGGCCCCGATTTTCCCACCGGCGCAATTATCAATGGCCGTGCGGGCATCATCCAGGCCTATCGCACCGGCCGCGGTCGCATCTACGTGCGCGCCAAGGCGGAGGTGGTGACCGACGAGAAGCGCGGCAAGGATATTATTCTTATCCACGAGCTGCCTTACCAGTTGAACAAGGCGCGCCTGATCGAGCGGATTGCGGAACTGGTCAAGGAAAAGAAGATAGAAGGTATCACCGAGCTGCGTGACGAGTCCGACAAGGATGGCATGCGCGTGGTGATTGAGTTGCGCCGGGGAGAGATCGGTGATGTTGTGCTCAACAACCTCTATTCCCAGACCAGCCTGCAGTCGGTGTTCGGTATCAATATGGTGGCGCTGGTTGATGGCCAGCCGAAGATACTTAACCTCAAGGAAATTATCGAAGCCTTTATCCGCCATCGCCGGGAAGTGGTGACGCGGCGTACAGTCTATTTATTGCGTAAGGCCCGCGAGCGCGGTCATATCCTGGAAGGGCTGGCCATTGCCCTGTGCAATATCGATCCGGTGATCGCGCTGATCAAGGCGTCTCCCAGTTCCGCCGAGGCCCGGGAGAAATTACTGGCGCAAGCCTGGGAGCCCGGTGATGTCACGGGCATGTTGGAGCGCGCCGGCAGCGATGCCTGTCGCCCCGACGATCTGGAGCCTCGCTACGGCATGCACGATGGCAAGTATCACTTGTCTCCCGCCCAGGCCCAGGCAATCCTGGAGCTGCGCCTGCACAGGCTGACAGGTCTGGAGCATGAAAAACTGCTTAACGAATATCAGGAAAGACTGCGTGAAATCGCTGATTTTCTCGATATTTTGGGTGATTCCGAGCGTCTGAAACTGGTGATTCGTGAAGAGCTGGCCGAAATCGTCGAGGAGTACGGGGATGAGCGCCGCACAGAAATCAGCGCATCACAGCACGACCTGACAGTGGAAGACCTGATCACAGAAGAGGATAGGGTGGTCACTATTTCCCATGGCGGCTATGCCAAAACGCAGCCCCTGACGGATTACCAGGCCCAGCGCCGCGGCGGCATGGGTAAGAGTGCTACGGCGGTGAAAGACGAGGATTTTGTGGAGCACCTGCTGATCGCCAGCACCCACGCTACCATCCTGTGTTTCTCCAATCTGGGTAAGGTTTACTGGCTGAAGGTATTCCATATACCCCTGGCTGGACGTAACTCCCGCGGCCGCCCGATGGTTAATCTGCTGCCGCTGGAAGAGGGCGAGCGAGTGACGTCAATCCTGCCAGTGGTGGAGTACACAGAGGGGCACTTTATCTTTATGGCGACAGCCAATGGCACGGTCAAGAAGACTGCGCTCAC
>CBDTVJ010000673.1:0-1740 GCA_965363655.1 uncultured Halieaceae bacterium
TGAGGAGGGGCCCAAGGTAGAGACCATCACCATTTACACGGAATTGCCTATTGACCAGGCGCGCGATAAAGCGCTGTTTAGCGAAGGTGAAATCGATATCACTCCGGTACCCTTTGCGGATGAGGTAGAAGTGGTCTTATCACCCCATGCCAAGCTCGCCGTCTCTCCCTCGATGAACAACTATGCCATGCACTTCAATCTGCTTAATGGCAGCGAGGCGCTTGCTGACCCGCGTATCCGCTACGTGATCAATCATGCCATCGACCAGGAGTACCTGTTGAACTTGTCCATGCTGGGTCAGGGTGTGTTGTCGCCTACCATGGTGTCGCCCAATTTCCCCCAGGTGGCATTAGCGCTGGATTCACTGCAGGACTATTTCGACCAAAGCACAGCGACCCAGGATGATACGGTGGCAAGCCTGCGCCAGCAGGTAAAGGACTACCAGGCAGAGCAGGGACTGGATCCCGAGGCGCCACTGCAACTCACCCTGGTGGTCCAGGAAAGCTTTATGTTCCTGGTCAGGGATATTCAGTACTTCCTGCAGCAGGTGAATATAGACCTGCAAGCCGAGGTGCTGGCAGGCGAGAAACAGGTCTTCCGCCAGTTATTCGGAGCCGTGGAGGACAACAACGAACAACCCTGGGATTTGTTGCTGTGGGGCAACTACGATTGGTATAGGCACCCCTGGTCGGCTTTCCTTGTGTATATCACGGGTACATCATGGTCTACCCTGCCACCAGACCAGAAGCTGGCGGATTACACCGACAAGCTGTTGCGCACCAATCTTGACTCCAGTGACTATGTGTCGTTCCTGGCCGACATTATCCGTTACGTTTACGAAAAAAATTACATGGTATTTTTGCCCACCCCCGATAACGTCTACGCGGTAAACAAGGAAGTGGTATTCAATCCCGGCCATTCCGCATTTATCTACCTGCGTGATTTGCAGGTAACAGACCAGCACTGGTCACTGCGGGGCGACCGGGCCTACGCGGCCGAGCGACTGCGCCCGCTGCGGGTTAATCGCCAGAGCCTTGGAGAGGCGTCCTTATGAGTTCTGCTGACGACAAGCATGAAAGTGCAGGAGAGGGCCAGGGGGTTGCCCTGCGTCGCGAACGAGCCCTGTCGCGGGGTATCATTGGTCTGCTGGTTATCGCCTCTATCCTGCTGATCGGCCAGAGCCTGTACAACTTATCGAACCTGCAACGCGTCGAAAAATCCATTACCACAATGCATCGAGCGGCCTCCAGCCTGGAGGAGTTGTCACGCGAGGTCGCTACCCCCATTGCGGATATTCGCATGCTGTCCATGGAGGCGGTACTGGCGCCGAACAAGGCCCTGGCCGAGCAAATCCGACAGCGTCTCGACGAGCGCATCGAGGGCATGGAATCCGATCTGCAGGATTGGCACAAGCGGGTTGCATCGGGATCTATCGACGCGTCCAATGCACAACGGTTCTTCGCTATCGAGTCCGCCTGGCACAACTATTACGAGGCCTTGTCAAAAACGCGCATTTACCTGGAGGAGGGCGTGCGGGTTGCCGCTTTCATCAGTGTTACGCAGCAGGAAAAAACACAGTACCAGGAACTGCAGCGGGTACTCGAAGAGTTCAGCTTTACCCAGATTGCGCGCAGTCAGCGGGTTTATGATGAGGCGCAGGAGAGTTCCACAGTTGCCTACTATACCTTGGTAGCAACCGCGGTCATCCAGATCCTGATTCTGATCGCCATTCTCTTTTTC
>CBDTVJ010000674.1:0-1695 GCA_965363655.1 uncultured Halieaceae bacterium
TAGCCATTACCAGCGCCCTGTTCGATGTACTGGCCATAGAACATATGCGCACCTCCAAGGGCGCCCTGCGCGAAGGCGTAATCTACGATCTCATGGGGCGCCTCAGTCACGAGGATGTGCGCGAACGCACGGTCAACGCCCTGATGCAACGCTATTCTGTAGACAGCAATACAGCGGACATTGTGGAACGTCGGGCTCGCACCTTCTTCACTGCCACCCGCATGAGCTGGCAATTGACCACCGACGACTGGGAGCTGCTGCACTGGCTGGCCCGCACCCACGAAATCGGTATGGCGATTTCACACAAAAACTTCCATCGCCACACCGCCTACCTGTTGCGCAACGCGGATTTGCCAGGCTTTTCCCAGGAAGAGCAGGAGCAGATGGCGCTGCTGTCTCTGGCCCATAGAGGCAAGATCAGCGCGGATACCCTGGCGCAGGTGACCGACCCCGATGAGCAGAGGATGTTATATCTGCTGGCCATCATGCGCCTGGCTACCTGCTTCAAATACGTGGAACAACTGGAGCAATTACCGGACTTTTCGATATTGGCCAGCGAACGCAGCCTGACCCTCGATTTCCCCGAGGGCTGGCTGCAGGAACATCCGCTGACCTCCGCGGAACTTACCCACGAACAGGTCGTGCTGGGAAAATTTGGACTGGAGCTGACAATCAGCTGATGTAGCCTGGCTATTCCGCTAAGCCTGAAGCCTTTGCTGGATATCCCCCAGGTAGTCCAGCAGTATCGCGTTGACCTCAGCGGACGCCTCCAGCTGCACCATGTGCCCCGCACCGGGGATCATGCGCACTGCACGAAGATCCGGGAAAATGGCGCGCATCAGGCCAATCGGGTCATCGCCGTGAAATCCTTCCAGGTCCACATCATGCTCACTGCCCAGGAAATACGCTGGAACCGCGCTTTGCACGCCCTCAAAAGGTTTACGCTGGGCCCACTTCAGGTCGAATGAACGGTACCAGTTCAGGCCGCCGGTAAAACCGCTGCGACTGTACTCCGACACGAAGAACTCCAGCTCCAGCTCCGACAGCCAGGGCCAGGGCAGCGGCGGCGGCTCCGCCATAGCCTCGATATAGCTGGCGTCCGGCGGATACTTGAAGACATCGAAATAATTTCCCGCAGCACTGAGAGTGTGAAAAACCTTGTGCAAGAAGCGACGCGGTTCGCGCGCCAGGTCTTCATCCGCCCTTGGAGGTACGCGGAAGTACTCGATGTGCATGAAGTGCTGCTCCCCCATGCGCCGGTACTCGGTAAGAGGTGACTCGTCGGGGTTGTGCGGCGCCGCGGGGTTTTCCAGGCCGATCAGGGCGATCACCCGCTCCGGATGGCGCAGGGCCAGGTCGTAAATAGCGAAGGCGCCGAAATCCAGGCCGGCAAACACCGCGCGCTCCACACCGGCGTGGTCGAGCAGGCCCAGCAGGTCGCCGGTGATGTGCTCGATATCGTAGCAAGCCGGGTCCGCAGACGCCTCGGTCTGCCCCATGCCACGCATGTCCGGGGCGATCACCCGGTAACCGGCCTCGGCCAGGGCGGTAATCTGCCGGTGCCAGCTGAACCACAGGTGCGGGAAACCGTGGCACAGGACCACGGGCATACCCTCGCCCTGCTCCACGTAGTGCATGCGGATGCCGTTGATAGTCGCGTGATGATGTTGCCAATCCATGCTCAGGAACCCCCAA
>CBDTVJ010000675.1:0-1687 GCA_965363655.1 uncultured Halieaceae bacterium
GCCGCTGGTACTGAAGTTCTTTGAATTGAATCTTAAGCACTACGACTCCGGCCACGCGGGCAATCCGCTGAAGCAGTGGCTGGTTTACCTGCGCAGCTACTTCCCCCAGGCGGCACTGCTATTTGAGCGGGTGAAACGACTCCGTGATCCCGCCGAAATCCAGGCGCTGTTGTATGAAGCCCTGCCCGCTCGTGATACAGACCCTGTTTCCGTTTCCGTCCCTGACACCCGCGCCGATCGCTCAGCGGCCTGATCCTCCTGCGGACTATGGCTTGGCGTGCTATACCGCTGGTGCGCCCCTCAGTAAACGCAATTGCACATGCACCCGCAATCAAGAGATAATCGCCTGCTTGCTTGAGAGAACGCCGGCTCCACCGCCAGGTCATCAACGGAATAACTATGGAAAACACACAGCGACATATCCAGCTAATGGACACCACCCTGCGCGATGGCGAGCAGACCCAGGGGGTGTCTTTTTCGCCCGCTGAAAAAGTGAACCTGGCGAAAGCACTGCTGCAGTTACTAAAGGTGGATCGTATTGAAGTGGCATCCGCCCGGGTTTCCCAGGGCGAGAAGGAGGCCGTGGCAAACATCAACGAGTGGGCGCAAGAGCAGGGCCTGGGCGATCGCATTGAAGTCCTGGGTTTTGTCGATCACAAGAAAAGCGTGGACTGGATAGTGGAAACTGGCGGTACCGTCATCAACCTGCTGACCAAGGGCAGCGAGAAACACTGCCGCGAGCAACTGGGCAAGACACTTGAGCAGCACCTGAAGGAAATCCTCCAGACCGTAGCCTATGCACTGGAGAAGGGACTGCAGGTCAACGCCTATCTGGAAGACTGGTCAAACGGTTACCGCGACAGCCGAGATTATGTCTACGACATGATGGACCAGTTGCAGGACTGTGGCATCCGGCACTTTATGCTCCCGGATACGCTGGGTGTCATGTCCCCTGAAGAAGTCTTCGACAGCCTCGCTGATATGTGCCAACGCTATCCAGAGCTACAGTTCGATTTTCACCCACACAACGACTACGGCCTGGCGACAGCCAACGTCATGTCGGCCGTTAAAGCCGGCATCAGCTCCGTACACTGCACTGTCAATTGCCTGGGCGAGCGCGCGGGCAATGCCTCTCTGGCGGAAATCACCGTGGTGCTGCGCGATAAGTTGGGCATGGAGCTGTCCATTGACGAGAGCTACATCGTGCAACTGAGCAATATGGTCGAGACCTTCTCCGGCAAGCGCGTCCCTGCCAATGCGCCCATTGTCGGTGCCGATGTCTTTACGCAAACCGCCGGCATCCATGCCGACGGCGACCAGAAAGGCGGCCTCTACGAGACGCGACTGAGTCCCGAACGCTTTGCCCGCACGCGCAGCTACGCCCTGGGCAAGATGAGTGGCAAGGCGTCCCTGGCCAAGAACCTGGAGGCCCTGGGCCTCAGCCTGTCGGAAGAGAATCAACAGAAGGTGCTGGCCAGGGTGGTTAGACTAGGCGACTCAAAAGAATTGATTACTGGCGATGACCTGCCCTTTATCATCGCCGAGGTACTGGAGAGCAAGAGTTATCACCACCTGAAGCTACTCAATTGCTCCATCACCAGCGGCCTGGACCTGGAATCCACCGTCAGTATTCGCGTCGATGTCGGCGGTGATATCCACCAGGCTTCCGGATCTGGCAATGGCGGCT
>CBDTVJ010000676.1:0-1683 GCA_965363655.1 uncultured Halieaceae bacterium
GCATGCCTGCTCATTGCCACTGAGCCGATATAGGCGCCCATCAAATTCAGCAATCCGGTCAAGGCTGAGTGCCCCGACCTGTGCATACCTAAAACGACCAGCTTCATGTGAACTACTCTAGTCTTCCCATTGCACCAGCAAGAGAAAATAGCGAAGAAACCCGGGAAAGAGGGATTATTTTTCGAATACCGCTTCCGACTAAAACAGAGCAGATATTAGCAGTAAAGTAACGCCTATGACCACACTGAACCCATGGACTGCAACGCAATCGCCCTCTTTCCCACCCTTCGAACAGACACTCCTTACACCAAATTATTCATTAATTAGCAGCGGTATGGTTAAATGCTCCAGAGCCGGGTAGCTAGTTGCCCCGCATGCGAGAGGGCTTCCACAGCGGGTAGCCTGTTCAATCTGCAAGCAACCCTGGATAAAGTAGAACCCATGAGCACCGACTCAATTGATCGCACCGTCCCACCCGTATCAGTTGTCATTCCCGTCTATCGCGACCTGCAGGCGACGCAGGCGTGCCTGCGGTCTGTGGTCGATAGCGGTCTCCCGGACGATACAACGATAACCATCATTGACGACATGTCACCCGAGGAGGCAGTGAGTGAGTATTGCCGGGAAGTTGCCGGAAAATTCGGTTTCAAGCTGATAAGCAATGAGGAAAACCTGGGGTTTGTGAGGACTGCCAACAAGGGCTTCACACTGAGCCCGGAGGCCGACATCATCCTCCTGAACAGTGACACCATCGTGCCACATGGCTGGGTACAGCGACTGCAGGCCTGCGCCTATCGCGAGCCTGAACTTGGTACTGTGACACCCTTTTCAAACAATGGCACGATTTGCTCCTACCCGGTATTCCCACAGCCTAACGAGCTCCCCCTGACTTGGCCCACTCCCGAGCTCGACAGGGTATTCCAGCTGGCAAACGCTGGTCTCTACTCAGAGATCCCGACCGCCGTGGGATTTTGTATGTTTATCAAAAGATCCTGCCTGAATCAAACCGGCCCTTTTAATGAGGAGAAATTCGGGCAAGGTTATGGCGAGGAGTGTGATTTTTCACTGAGGGCGAGCGCCCTGGGCTGGAAGCACGTAATCGCTGCTGATGTTTTTATCTATCACGAGGGCGGTGCCAGTTTCGCGTCGGAGTCAAGCGAGAGAAAGCGCAAGGCTGACAAGGTCATGGACGAACTGCACCCCGATTACCACCAGATCGTTAGCGAATTCCTCCAGGCGGACCCACTCTACAACTTCCGTATGAGGGTAGATGCTGCCCGCATCGCAGAAAAACCCTCAGACTGCAGCGCCATATTGGAAGAACATTTCCGCTACAGCCAGTCTATTCTGGAGCGAGTAGCAGAATCGCAGCAGGCAATGGTTCAGGAGCAGAAGCAGCGGCTACAACTGGAAAAACTCCTGGATGATTGTCGCAGGGAGTTTCAAGAGACAGATAGATCTCTGGCAGAGTCGGACAGTGCTCTGCTGGAGGCACAAAAAATGCTCCTGGAAAGCCGCAAATACGCCAACCAACTGCTGGATCATATAAAGGGCATGGAACAGAGCCGTTCCTGGCGATATACCCAGTGGATGAGGCGCCATCAATAAGCAGGGAGAGTGAAGCTGCACCTAGGGGCAATGGCACTTACTTAAGCTGTAAGGGTAGATCTGATTAGTGTCCCG
>CBDTVJ010000677.1:0-1669 GCA_965363655.1 uncultured Halieaceae bacterium
GGCATGGGCATCGATAATCTGTACGCAGTAATCTGGGCTCTCCCAGCGCTGGGTACAGGTAATCAACTGCCCTGTGTCCGGACAGACCTTGGGATGTGCGGTCAGCGCGTCACCGGGCTGCAGGGCACCCTCATAGTCATACAAGCCGACAGTGGATAAATCATTATTCAACAGGTGCGGGAAACCGCCTTCCCACATGGCCACTAACTTGCCGGCATGATAGAGCACATTGGTATTGGCGGTATTGCGCACAGGGCTGGGCTCGCCACCGGCGTCAATAACCTCCTGCGGCACTTCCAGTATTTTACCCACACTGCCGTAGAGGGTGCGGTCGAACTGGCGTTCCGTCTTCAAGTGACTGGTTTGCACCCAGCGGTTTTTGTACTGCACATGCCCATCTTTGAAATACACGGCGTGGACCATGCCGTCGCCGTCCAGCGGATAGACATAATCATTGGGTTGATAGGCCACATTGGCGCCATCACGCATAAATGCGCCGACCAACTTTTCAGGCACCTTGCCCTCAATTGTCAACTGCTCTTCGCTGAAGTCACTCTCTGTGTCGACCGGCGCGTAATTGCCCTGTAAATAGGGAAATGCACTCAAATCCATTCGCTCATCCTCGGATATCAAGTTATTGTTTATGTGTTGGCTGGAGATCAAGGGGACAGATAGTAACACCCGTATTCCGTAAAAAACAGTCTCGTCTGTTTCTTTTCTGGGCGACTGGCGCTACAGTAAACCCCTACCCACACAACAGGTATAAAACTATGCACAATCTGGAAGACGAACTGGCCCTGAGAAACCTGATGTCCCGCTATGTGGATGCGGTAAATCGCCGGGATGGGGACGCCTGGAGCGCAACCTGGGCAGAGGACAGCGTATGGAACCTGCTGGGCTCACCGGTAGCGGGCAAGGACAACATCCTGGGCCTGTGGCAGCAGATGATGGGTGGCTTCGAATTTGCGGTGATGATGCCCAGCTCATCGCTGTTTGAGATCGACGGTGATACCGCCAGTGGCCATTGGTATTTACATGAGTACACCCGTGACCTGGAGGGCACTGCCAGCACCATACTGAGTCGTTATGTAGACACTTACGTCAAACAGGATGGACAGTGGCTGTTCAAGACCCGGGACTATGGCTTCATCTACAATGGGCCGTCGGACCTCAGCGGCACCTACACACCACTGTAGCAGTCAGTATCGGCTGCAGGTGCCCGGGTCGGGCGCCTGGCCACTGCCGCTTCCCGCGCCAGTGACAACCGCTACCCGACCTTCAAATTGTTTCATAACCCCCTGTATCAAGCGCAACAGGAGCCTACCAAAAGTAGCCTGCTGTTGCTGCCTGATCTTCAACTTGCACCAACGGCCTGGGCTATACTGCAGCAAGCGACTACCGGAGCAGCCAATGAAAATTGATCATATCAATATCGCCGCGCCCCTGGACCTGCTGGAAGCGGTCAAGGATTTCTATTGCGAGGCACTGCAACTGGAGGAAGGGCCCCGACCGGACTTCGGTATACCGGGCTACTGGCTCTACGGCGATAATGAGCCCATCGTGCACTTGATGGAGAGCAATAATCACATGAAAGGAGACGCCCCGCCGCACCTCGACCATGTCGCCTTCCGGTTCACGGGACTTAAAGCCTATACCGAACGCCTGGAAC
>CBDTVJ010000678.1:0-1669 GCA_965363655.1 uncultured Halieaceae bacterium
CGACTTCGAAATTATCCGGCAGTTGCGAAACAATGCGCGGTTATCGAATAAGGAACTCGCCGCTATTGTGGGTCTCGCGCCCTCCAGTTGCCTGGTGCGGGTGCGTGGCTTGCAGCGAGAAGGGGTGTTGCGCGGGTACCATGCCGATGTAGATACCCGGTCTCTGGGGGTGGGTCTTCAGGCCATGATTTCCATTCGCCTGCAGCGCCATTCACAGTCCGATGTTGAGTCTTTCCGCGCTCATGTTATGGCTCTGCCGGAAGTACGTGAGCTGTATCATCTGGCTGGAGCGAATGATTTTTTGGTACAGGTTTGGGTGCGTGACCCGGAGCATCTGCGAGAACTTATAATGAGTTCTTTTACTGCCCGTGAAGAAGTTGCCCATATTGAGACGGGCTTAATTTTTGAACATACACAGAGTCTGGAGCTGCCGATCTATGCTGAGTTTCCTCAAGAGGAAGATGAATGAAAGAGATCCTGAGTGGCGAGTTGGCCCTGCTAGCTCCGCCCATTTTCTGACGCAAAGGTACCAACACGCGAATTTTAGGATTACTATAGTCGCCTATTTCGCATGCCCTGCGACTTTGGCAGCGCGTTTTATAATCTAAGGAAAATTTTTATGTCGGTAACTTTGAAAGCACTATTAATTCTGTCCCTCTCTACCTTATTTGGCCAGATGGCCCGGGCGGACAGCGATGCTGAGGCAGTTGCATCGTTTCGCGCTGCCGGTGAGAGCGGCGCCTTCTTTAACACCAGTTACGGCTACGCGATATTTCCTACAATTGGTAAGGGCGGTATCGGGATTGGTGGTGCGCATGGTACCGGTGGTGTCTATTCCCAGGGCGTAAAAAAAGGCACCTCGTCTATGACGCAGATAACCGTTGGCTTCCAACTGGGCGGTCAGGCTTTTAGCCAGATAATATTCTTCGAGGACGAGCGTGCTTTTCAATCTTTCACTTCAGGTAATTTTGAATTCAGCGCTCAGGCCTCTGCTGTGGCAATTACCGCTGGTGCTTCTGCTGAAGCCAACACTGGAGGCGGCACATCCACAGGTATTAGCGGCGGACGAAATGACGCGACTACCAGTAATCACGGTGGTTATCGCAAGGGAATGGCGATCTTTACCATTGCTAAAGGCGGCCTGATGTATGAGGCGGCCCTGGGCGGACAGAAATACAACTACACGCCTTTATAAGTTATTCAGTTGAGCTTCGACAGCGCTCCGGGCATTGTCCAGGGCGCCCTCGGGCACTTCGCCCAGCAAAATGACATGCCAGCTTCGCGGCCCGTGTGCTCCCTTCACGAGCTGGGCCTCGATGTCGGCAGTGCTCGACGGGCCAGAGATAAAGTTAATGCCCCTGGGCCTGCCTGATTTTTCCTGATCTTTGTTTATCTGCGTCCATGCATCGTCAAGTGTGGCTACCAGATCGGCTGTATCCACCAACACAATATGATCTTCAACCAGTAAGTTGTTGGCCGCAGGATTACTCTTGCCGGTGTAGGTAACAATCGATCCGGTTTCAGCAACTCCCATACACGCATAGCTCAAACTGGCATTTTCTCCTTGTTCCGCTGCGCCAAAACGTGGCAGTACAGCACCGTCACGCCAGGGCATTGCGGCCAGTCGGGGATCGTTTCCAGCAACCAGTTTGCGCGTTCGAAAGCGGCT
>CBDTVJ010000679.1:0-1666 GCA_965363655.1 uncultured Halieaceae bacterium
AGCTTGAGTTAAACGATCTAGTATAAATCCAAGTGCGCTGCAGCACAATTAGTGTGGCGCCCATACGCCCTTTGAATGCGCGAAATTTTACGATGCAGTACACTGGCAGCTGCCCAACCAACCGTTCAGGCCAGCAATCCATTGAGCAACCCCTTCACAGCGGACGATTCACCACCACTATTGACCGTCAGCCAGCTTAACCGGCAGGCCAAATCACTGCTGGAGAGCCATTTTGGCTTTGTCTGGGTGGCAGGCGAGATCAGCAATTTCGCCTGCCCCTCCTCCGGCCACTGGTACTTCTCGCTCAAGGACGGCAACGCCCAGGTGCGCTGCGCCATGTTCCGCAATCGCAACCAGCGCGTGAGGTTCACACCGGATAACGGTGACGCCATCCGGCTGCGCTGTCGGGTTTCGCTGTATGAAGGCCGGGGGGAGTTCCAGTTGATTGTCGAGCATCTGGAGCACGCCGGGGCCGGGGCCCTACAGGTGGCCTTTGAGAAACTCAAGGCCAGCTTACTGGCCGAGGGGCTGTTCGACCCCCAGCGCAAACAGGACCTGCCGGCATCCGTATCGCACCTGGGGGTAATTACCTCCCCCTCCGGCGCCGCCGTGCACGACATACTGACCGTCCTGCGCCGCCGCTGCCCCGCCATTGAAGTGTCCCTGCTGCCGGTACCGGTGCAGGGCGATGAAGCCGCGCAGCAGATTGCCAGCGCCATCGAGCGCGCCAACCGCTGGCAGCAGGAGGGCCGGATTCAACTGGACGCCCTGATAGTGGGTCGCGGCGGCGGCTCCCTGGAAGACCTGTGGGCCTTCAATGAAGAGGTCGTAGCGCGCGCCATAGCCGCCAGTGACCTGCCGATTATCAGCGCCGTCGGCCACGAAGTGGATTTCAGTATCGCCGACATGGTAGCGGACCACCGGGCCGCCACCCCCTCCGCAGCGGCGGAACTGCTCAGCCCCGACCAGCGCGAGTGGCAACAGCGCCTGCTGGCTTACGAAAGCGACCTGTTACGACTGGTCCAGCGCCGCATCTCCAGCGCGGCAACCAGCCTCAAGCACCTGCGCCAGCGCCTGCAGCACCCTGGCGCGCAGTTACGGGAACAGGTCCAGCGCCTGGACGACATGGAGCAACGGCTGCTGCTGGCACAGAGAAACCTGCTGCGGCGTCATGCCAGCGAATTAGCCCTGCTCAATAGTCGCCTTAACGCCCAAAACCCCGTGGCGACACTGCGGCAGCTTATGCAGGATGGACAGCAACTGGGTAAGCGCCTGCAAGTGGCCATGGAACAGCAACTGCAGCGGTCACATAACCGCCTGGCCCACCTGGCCCAGATGCTGGACTCGCTCAGCCCTCTGGCCACCCTGCAGCGGGGTTACGCCATTGTGACCGACAGCTCCGGCAATGTGGTCAGGAATGCTGCTGATGTTTCGATTGGGCAGGAAGTGGAGGCTCGATTGGGGCAGGGGCGAGTGGGGTTGAGGGTCGAGCGGGTAGACGACTGATTCCATGCTACCGTTTTTATCGGGGCTATTTTCGTGGGTGCCGGTTCAGCCTGAGCAGGTGTAAGCCAACGCGCGGTTGGAACCCCACGCCCTTACGTCGGCTTACACCTGCCCAGGCTGAACTCCAACCATCGTAGAATTTTCTCGATATTAGCGGGGA
>CBDTVJ010000680.1:0-1650 GCA_965363655.1 uncultured Halieaceae bacterium
CTTCGGCCTCAGCATAACGCCTCTCTGCATATTCCAACACCTCAAGCATTCGGGGGTCCTCGCTGCTGTCATGTCGGGTCCGCCACCATTTGGCAAAATCCAGCCAAAATGCCAGCTCCGCCACAGCCAATTCCAGCTCTGTATCCAAATCGTTCATCTAAATCTTTCTGATAGAATGTGGGTAACAGTCTACCGATAAGCTCCAAAAACGATTTAGCTAATCCCGCCAGTTAATTGCCCCAAAGCGACAAATGCGTCTTATCCAGTGAGATTACTCCTGAAAATAGCCGGAGGGTCACCTGTCCATTTTTTAAATGCCCTGGAAAAGGAGGAGGTATCAGCGAACCCCAGCATATAACTGATCTCCGCCAGCGGCATGGTCTTATCGGATATATATTTCTCCGCCAGCTGCCGGCGCACCTCCAAAACCAGCGCCCTGAAACTGGTGCCGTCCTCAGCTAACCTGCGCTGCAGCGTCCTGCTACTGACACACACCTGCGCTGCTACTTGCTCTTCACTGGGCGTACCCGAGGGCAGGTCATCCATAATCGCCCTCTTCACCTGGGTCACCAGGTCCGGGCTCTTGAGCTCATTCATCATCTCATCGAGAAAGCGGTCATTACTCAGGGCCAACTCCCGATTTGCATCGGTGAACGGCCTGTGAGTATCGGCTATAGCAAAGGAAATACGCGCAACGGGCTGGGAAAATACCAGGGGGCAGCGGAAAACACCAAAATGCTCGCCGATGGCTGGTGGCTCGGGATAGGTAAAAGCGACCTCGACGGGGTCAAGCGCGTTATCCAGCCCAGTACGCGCCAACTTGACCAGCACAGACAGCCGACAGTCCTCAATCACCCGGGTATTTTCGCCATCCAGACCCTGTAACTCGCTGAGAAAGTCCAGGCGCTGGCCATTTTCCACCAGCGTAAAGTCCAGATTGGAATTTATAAATGTTTCATAGCGGTCCAATCGCTGCAGGGCTTCCAACAGTGTGGAACTCGACAGAAAGGTTACACCGATAGCATTGAGATCCAGGGGGGTGAAATACTCTGCGGCATGCAGGCCGATATGTTCGTTGTTACAGATCAGGGCGGCCTCAGTCCAGGCCTTGCTGAGTTGATCATGCGGGTAGCGCGCTCGGGGTTCTCGTATCAAGGCCGGGTCAAGATCAAATTTCCTGAATAAGGCATCTGCATCAATACCCTTCGCCTCCAGCAGGCGCCAAAGCCCTTTCCCGGCGGAGGCTAAAAGACTGTTTTGCATGCCTTTATTCTCACTATTGGTAGTCATGGCAAAGTTTAAGGATGCTGTCGCAAGCCGTCAAGGTATTAACGTAAATGGCCTTACAACTCTCACTTGGGTCACCGCAACTGCTCGCCGCCCCAACAAAATTTGGCCTGCGCCTCACTATGCACTACAGTTCCCTCCCTGACACCTTGAATCCAACAAATTCCTGAAGGAACCACGCTACATGACAACTGCCCTGAGTGTACTTCTGGCGATCGCCCTCCTCTTTTGCCTTTATCGCGTCTACTGGACTTATAGAAGCCAGCCGAGGGTTTTTACCACGGAATTTGACGGCAAGTTGTACCGGGTGGGCGAAACCACCTTCGCCATACGCGAGGGAGACCCGGATGCCGATCGCAGCAT
>CBDTVJ010000681.1:0-1601 GCA_965363655.1 uncultured Halieaceae bacterium
GCGCAACCTTGCCAAGGTTGAGGTCGCCGGTTCGAACCCGGTTTCCCGCTCCATTTTTTGCCTGCCTTGAAACACTCAATCCGAATTGAAATCAAGCAACCTTGCCAAGGTTGAGGCGGGGCGCGTAGCCTCGCCGGTTCGAACCCGGTTTCCCGCTCCAATTTCTCCCCCTTTATCCCTTCTCCTTCTCCTCCAGATTAATAGACAAACTATTAATGCAATACCGCAAACCCGTTGGCGCAGGACCATCCTCGAACACATGGCCCAGATGAGCACCACAGCCTTTGCACATTACCTCAGTGCGCACCATCCCGACGCTGCTATCGCGCTCTTCCAGAATGACACCCTCACTGGCAGGCTGGAAAAAGCTCGGCCAACCACAGCCGGCGTCGAATTTGCTATCCGACAGGAACAGCTTTTCACCACAGCAACGACAGTGGTATTCACCGTCCTTGGTACAGTCCCAATACTCCCCGGTAAACGGTCTCTCCGTGCCCTTTTCACGGCACACGTGAAACTCCTCGGGGGTAAGTTTGTCTCGCCAGCTTTCGTCATCCTGCATTGGGGGCCTCGCGCTAGATCATGCCAAAGCCATAGCGTACACTAGCCATCCCCAACAGACTACAGGCCAGGCTATCCATGGCGGATATCCACATCGATGACTTCTACCACGATGTAGCAAAAATATTTCTACGCCTGTACGCGACCTTTCCGGTCAAGATCACGCTGTATGTCGAAGATATCAGCGGCCCGGATGAACCGGATGAATTCGGGCTGCACCACCCGCGTTTCGAGGCCTGTTTCAGCACTATGGTGTGGCTGGCTGAACAGGGCTACCTGTCATTTGAAAGCACCGTCCGCCAGGATGCCCTGGACCAGGTGGTACTGAGCCAAAAGGCTTTTTTACTGTTGACCAGCCACTCTGAACTGAAGGTGGTGTCGCCTCCCGAGACAGAGGAGTGGCCCCCCAGTGTTGCGGAAGAGGTACAAACCAATGTCTCGCAATTGCGTGGGGCGATGAAAGAGAAGTCCAGCATCCTGCTCAAACGCTGTGTCAGCTACTTACTGGCGCAACCACCCATCGGCAGTCACTAGAAGCTCAGCCGCCGTTGCTGACCCGGCAGAGAATGTGATCGTCATAGCCGGTGTTTACCGGGCGCAGTCCACAGAATTTGAGGTCCAGTTGCGGATCATTGGTATCTACCAGTAGGGGACGCCCGTCCAGTCCCGCTATTTTCGATTTCGCCGCGACGATAATCACGTTATCCACGCCTACGGCATTGATCACCGCCGGTGAAAACTGCTGGTTACCACGGCCAAACAGGTAACCCTGCCCGCCGATCACAGTAGCCACGATGCTCGCCGGCATACCGCCGTCAGCCAACAGGGCCAGGATACGATCTTCGTTGACATCCTTGGCCAATAGGTTGCCATCACGTATGGCATCAACGCCCAGCAGGGTGTTAGGCAGGCCCAGCTCCTCCATAACAGCCGCCGTGGTCGAACCCGGCCCGATAAGGTAAGTGCGGCCAGGCTCCATCGACTGCACTTGCCAGGCGGCAATATCCGCGGCGGCCAGCCCCGGATCTTCACGCCCGCCT
>CBDTVJ010000682.1:0-1594 GCA_965363655.1 uncultured Halieaceae bacterium
TCAGCGGTAGCCTGCTTATAAAGGGAGAGCCTGATGGCTCGTCATTTCCCAATGGTAGCTTGCGCATGACCAATGCCGCGCGCGGCTATACCGCCTGGGATCCCACCAGCCCGGCGTACATTATGCAAACGGACAACGGCGCAACACTGATGATCCCCAGCGTTTTCATGTCGTGGACGGGCGAGGCACTGGACAAGAAAATACCCTTGCTGCGCTCAAACTCGGCGATGGATAAGGCGGCACAAAAAGTGCTGTCGCTGATGGGGGAAACCGACATTGCGACACTTAATTCCAGCTGTGGCGCCGAGCAGGAGTATTTTCTGGTCGATGCCAATTTCGCCAATAGCCGCCCGGATTTACTGCTGGCAGGACGAACCCTGTTCGGCGCACCGCCCGCCAAGGGACAGGAGTTCGACGACCATTACTTCGGCGCGATACCTGCCCGGGTACAGGTGTTTATGCAGGACTACGAAGATCAGTTGTACAAGCTGGGAATCCCCGCAAAGACCCACCATAACGAAGTCGCGCCGGGCCAGTTTGAGATTGCCCCCTACTTCGAGGCCGCCAACGTCGCTGCTGACCACCAGCAGCTGATGATGACCTTGATGAAGGCCACGGCCAAAAAGCACGGCTTCCTCTGTCTGCTGCATGAGAAGCCTTTTGCCGGCATTAATGGCTCGGGCAAGCACGTTAACTGGTCAGTCGGTAATTCCACCCAGGGCAACCTGCTCGATCCCGGTAGTACGCCGCATGACAACCTGCTGTTCCTGCTGTTTTGTGGCGCCGTGATTCGTGGCGTGCATTTACATGGTCCGCTACTGCGGGCAGTTATCGCAACAGCATCCAATGATCACCGGCTGGGTGCCAATGAGGCCCCACCGGCGATTCTGTCAGTCTACCTGGGCGACCAATTGGAAAAGGTGTTCATGGATATCAAGGAGGGTAGCCTCAAGAAGACCGATCACGGCGGCGAAATGGACCTGGGTCTGTCACAGATCCTGAATTTCGAGCGTGACCCGGGTGACCGCAACCGTACCTCGCCATTTGCCTTTACTGGTAACCGCTTTGAATTTCGCGCGGTAGGATCGTCCCAATCTGTCTCCGGTCCCTTGGTCGCAATGAACACCATACTGGCAGATTCCCTGAACTGGATTGGCGACAAGCTGGAAGGTGAACTTGGCAAAGGCGCCACGCAAGCCGATGCTGTTCTTACCGTGTTGCAAGAGCTAATGAGCGAGCACAGCAACGTCATCTTCGGCGGTGACGGTTACTCGTCGGAGTGGCATCGCGTGGCGGTAGAGGAGCGTGGCCTGAAAAACATTCCAACCACTGCAGATGCACTGCCGGCGCTGAAGGAGGAGTCGGTGGTTAAGCTGTTCGAGAGCACCGGTGTGCTCTCTCCGCTAGAGCTGGAGAGCCGCTTTGAAGTGTATGCAGAGCAGTATGTGCTTGCCATAGAGGTGGAGGCCAAACTGGTCATTGATATGGCCAGGACCATCATCTATCCCGCAGCGATTGACTACCTTGCAACGCTGGCCAAGACCACTGAGAGCTTATCGGCTATGGCGATTACATTGGACAACACGGCGGCCAG
>CBDTVJ010000683.1:0-1580 GCA_965363655.1 uncultured Halieaceae bacterium
CCGCAAGGACAAAAAACTCTGGAAGTGGTCCACGCTTAAAAGTGGATTTAATTTTATCTTCGGCAAAGGGGGCGTGTTGAGCGAAATGCGCAGCGATTACCTCATGTATTTCGACCCTGACTTCCACCCCTGGGACGAAGACAATCGAGACCTGCTCGAGAGTTGGCAACCTCCTCAGCTAGTCTGAGCAGAGTCGGTTTCCTGCGCCCCGTCTTGGGCGAGGCAGCCAGATAAAGCAGACAGCAGCTGGCCGAATATGCTTCCCGTGAAGTCATTAGGCCATAGTAATGTGCAACCTTTGTAGAAAGCGACTTTTGGGGCCGCAATGAAAAAATCACTCGTACTTTTCGGTGTCGTCATCGCCATCGCGCTGATTGCTTATAGTCAGCGTGCCACCATCGTCTCCCGACTGGCAGAGAGGGTCCTCGAAGCGCGCATGGGCGCGGATCACGTGGCAAGCCTGGAAGATGGCCTGCACCTGGCGCTCTGCGGCGCTGGCAGCCCTCTGTCCGCACCCAACTACTCGGGCCCCTGTGTGGCCGTGGTAGCCGGCAAGCGGTTGTTTGTTGTAGATGCCGGCACCAATGGGCGGCGCAATCTCAATCGCATGAATTACCCACCGGGTGACATTCAGGCTGTATTTCTGACCCACTTTCACTCCGATCATATCGATGGCCTGAGTGAGATGAGCGTATCCCGCTGGGCTGGCGGAGATTTCCCTGGTCCGCTTCCAGTGTACGGACCAGAGGGCGTGGAGCGGGTAGTCAATGGCGTTAACGAGCTCCATGCCCAGGACGTCGTTTACCGTCATGCACACCACGGTGACCTCGTGGCACCCCTGGCCGGCGCGGGCCTTCAGGCTATGCCCTTTGCCAAGCCCGCTGTGGGCAAGTTGGCCACGGTGTATGATGAGGGCGGCCTGAAAGTCGAAGCGCTGGCGGTGGACCATGCACCGGTGGATCCCGCGGTGGGCTACCGCTTCAGTTACAAGGGCCGTTCACTGCTGATAACCGGTGATACGGTCAAGTCGGCCAACGTCCAGAAGTTTGCCGAGGGGGTCGACCTGCTGGTGCACGAGGCCCTGGCGACCAACCTGGTCGATATGATGCAGAGAGTTGCGGAGAAAAACGGTAACAAGAGTGGCGCCAAGGTTATGCATGACATCCGGGATTACCATACCAGCCCGATTGAGGCAGCCGAGACGGCCCGCGATGCTGGCGTAGGGCATCTACTTTACTACCACATCGTACCGCCGCTGGTATTTCCCGGGCAGAAAACCCTATTCCTGAACGGTGCTGAGGACGTTTTCCCGGATTACACCGTCGGCCAGGATGGCGTGGCCTTTTCACTGCCGGCGAACTCGGATGAGATCATCCGGACCAGTGAAGGTTTGTAGCCAGGCATAAACAATGGCGGGCCCTGCAGGTCCAGCTAATGATTGTAACATTCTGCAACGGGGGTTTATCGATGAAAAAACTGATTATTGGCCTTATCGGCGTGCTGGTGTTGGGCGGAACGTTTGCCCTGGCATTACCGACAATTCTGCACAAGGCGGGGCTGCATCCTGAGTATCTCGGCCC
>CBDTVJ010000684.1:0-1550 GCA_965363655.1 uncultured Halieaceae bacterium
GTCTTGGAGGGGAAGTGGTGCAGCATGGCACCCCGGGATACGCCGGCTGAACTGGCTACCTTGGCCGTGGTGACATTGGTGTAGCCGAGCTCAACAAAGCAATTGATGGCAGCGTCGAGAATCCGGTCGCGGGTCATGGCGCTTTTCTGCGCCTGCCAGCTGATATCCTCGCCGGAGTCTGCCCCGGCTTTGGTCTTCGGTGTAACTTCCTTTTTGCCGGACATCAGCTCTGTGCGCCTCTTTAGATTCCTTAAAAAACAAACGTGACTGATTTAATCAGGACGGGTGAACTGGAATTATATACGAAAGCCGCCAAATAATTCGAGTATTTGCTGGGCCTGCTGCAAATAAGGGGCGGAATTTAGTCGTTTACCCCGCCCATGCACAGGTATTTGATCTCCAGGTAGTCATCGATGCCGTATTTGGAGCCTTCCCTGCCGATACCGGACTCCTTCACACCGCCAAAAGGCGCCACTTCAGTGGAGATGATGCCCTCGTTGATGCCGACGATGCCATAGTCCAGGCCTTCGCTGACGCGCCAGATACGGCCGATATCCCTGGAGTAAAAGTAGGCCGACAGACCGAAGGGGGTATCGTTACCAATGCGGATGGCTTCCTCTTCGGTCTTGAACTTGAACAGTGGCGCAATAGGGCCAAAGATTTCCTCGTTGTAGACATCCATGGTGTCGTCCACATCGACCAGCACGGTAGGCTCGTAGAAGTTCTCCCCTTTGGCTTCAGTGCCCTTGGCGCCGATCAGCACCCTGGCCCCATTGGAGGTTGCCTGGTTGACAATAGCGCTCACTTTTTCATAGGCATCGTCGTTGATCAGCGGCCCAATGGTCACGCCGTCATCGGCGCCGTTACCTATCTTGAGCGCCTTGACCGCAGCGACCAGTTTTTCCGCGAAGGCGTCAAAGACGGATTCCTGCACCAGGATGCGGTTGGCGCAAACGCAGGTTTGCCCGGCATTGCGGTACTTGGACGCCATGGCACCGACCACTGCGGCGTCGAGGTCCGCGTCATCAAATACGATGAAGGGTGCGTTGCCGCCCAGTTCCATAGAGGTTTTTTTCACGGTCCCGGCGCACTGCTCCATGAGGATCTTGCCGATTTCGGTGGAGCCGGTGAATGTCAGCTTGCGCACGATGGTGTTACTGGTCATTTCTTCGCCTATGGCGCGGGCATTATTGCCGGCCACTACGCTGAATACGCCAGCGGGAATGCCGGCTCGTTCGCCCAGGTCAGCCAGCGCCAGGGCGCACAGTGGTGTCTCAGTGGCGGGTTTCAATACGATGGTGCAGCCGGCGGCGATCGCCGGTGCAACTTTGCGCGTAATCATGGCGATGGGGAAGTTCCAGGGGGTGATCGCCGCAACCACACCCACCGGTTGTTTCAAAGTGATAATGCGCTGGTTCGGATTGTTGGCACTGATGGTGTCGCCATAGACGCGGCGGCCTTCCTCTGCGAACCATTCCACGAAGGAAGCGCCATAGGCAACTTCGCCCCGTGACTCGGCCAGGGGCTTGCCCTGTTCCGCGGTCATTAAT
>CBDTVJ010000685.1:0-1543 GCA_965363655.1 uncultured Halieaceae bacterium
GTTCTGCGGTACCTACACGCATCATGCCACCGCAGACGATGGGGGTTTCGATGCCTAGCAGTTCGGTTAATCGGGTTTTCATTTCGGTTCTTCTCCTTGTTGATTTGAGCTGGGTTTTGTTCGCCAAAGTGGACGATATTGTTGTGGCGCAGATTATGTCATTACGTGGGCTTCGTCTACCGGGGAACGAAGGCCTTCCAAGGGCGGTGCAGTGGTACATTGATGGCCTGTCTTAAATCAGGACACTAGAAAACAAACGCCCGAAGGCGGCTTGATCGATGAATCCAGCTACGCAACCCGAACTCTAGTGACTGAAGAACCTCTTTTGGCCTTTGGCTTTGGTGGTTTCTTGGCTTTGCGCACTGGTCTAGATACTGTCCTTTTCGCGGCTGCCTTCTTTTTGTTTTTGTTGGGTGCAATAGCCTTGGCAATATCAGAATCGCTAGCTCCTAGAGTAACCATTGCTTTAAACATCATATCCATGCTGACGGAACTGTCACAGGATTCCATTTTGGCCACACGTGACTGACTGGACCCCAGATATTTGGCGAGTTTGGCCTGGCTCAATTTTTGCTGTTGTCTAATCTGCTTTAGCTGATTCGCCAGACTAATTCTAATATCGATCAACCTGGATTCAGCATCGCTAAGATTCAGAAAGTCGGATGCATCGCCGGCAACCCATCCATTCTCCTCTAATCTTTTCCTCTTATCGGCTTGCATTGTCGTAGTCCTTCAATCGACCTTTACTGGTCTTAATAACTGCTTTCGGAGTTGTTGGTGTTTTCTTCTGGAACACTTCCGCGATCACAATAGCGTCATCGTCTGTACGATAGATGATTCGCCATGTAACACCTTCATCATTAATTCTGAGTTCATGGCAGCGGGGGCCAATATTGGACATCGGTCTGGAATGTGGGAGACTCAATTTCTCCCCAAGCTGTAACTGCCGCAGCAGGTATCCAGCCTCCATACGAGCTTCCTGCGAGAATGGAGGTGTCTTAACTTCTCCATGAAGCCAGAATAGTGGTTTATCCCTCGGACTCATGCAGGATACTTTATGCCATATATGACATAATTGTCAACAGTTATACAACTTGGATCGGTTACGTGGGCTGCATCTACCGCAGAACGGAAGCTTTCCAGATGTCAGCGGAAATCCCCTGATGGCATTATAAACAGGTCAATGGTATTTTGACCCCATGCTAGGAATAGTTCTAAGAACACTGATCACCGGGCTGGGTATCTGGCTCGCAACATACCTCGTGCCCGGCGTCAGCGCGGCATCCACCGGTGCCCTGATCTGGGCTGCGATAGCCCTCGGCCTCATCAACGCTTTCGTGCGCCCCGTACTGGTCCTGCTCACCCTGCCCTTCACCATAATCACCCTCGGGCTGTTTTTGCTACTGCTCAATGCCGCCATGCTTAACCTCGCCGGCTGGTTCGTGGAAGGATTCGATGTCGTCGGTTTCTGGG
This sequence comes from uncultured Halieaceae bacterium, assembly GCA_965363655.1. Classification (GTDB taxonomy): domain Bacteria; phylum Pseudomonadota; class Gammaproteobacteria; order Pseudomonadales; family Halieaceae; genus Marimicrobium. The sequence continues at coordinate 1,474 of CBDTVJ010000685.1, forward strand.
GCTCGGTATTCGGCGCCATCGTGGTCAGCCTGGCCAGCGGCCTGTGTTCCCACTTTATCGGCCCCAAGGG
>CBDTVJ010000686.1:0-1526 GCA_965363655.1 uncultured Halieaceae bacterium
GGCCGTTTTCCATGGAAGTATTTATAAAGCCTCGGTTTTCTAAGCTGGTTTCCTCCGCCGGGGTAAGGGTCCTGTTCACGACGATATCTGTGTTCACCCGGGTAAAGGTGATCGTCAATGGGATTCAGATAATGCTCGTTGAGCAGATGGCCCCAAGCTGCTTTTTGCTCGAATACGGGGCCATCGATTTCGATCAGCGGTTTTGCTCCATCGCGCAAGGGTGACAATATGCCCAACCGAGCCACTATATCCTGCTCGTTGGCAAAGTGTTCCATGTAGGGAACTTGCCTGGAAGGGTAGACATAACGCATCTTATCTGCGCAGTTTGCAAATGTGAAAATTTCGAGTTTGCTCAGACGTTTCAGCGCTTTGTCTGGCCCGCCCCTGGCGAATACGGACAATGAGTGAGCAAGGCTATTACGCAGAATTATCTCGGTCTCGGTTTTCACCTCCCCCATCAACTCATTGGTAAACTGATGCCAGCGGGGTTTTTTCTGTCTCGCCTGTTTGCTGTGCAGTGCTTTTGCGACTGCACGCAGCACGTTGGCCGCGATGATCGTGCCCTGTGAATGTGCAATAACTACCACACGCCGGGTTTGATCTGCATTAAGGGCCTCCAGAATTGCGGCGGTGGCACGCCAGGCCGGCTCTGTCATGGTCTTGCGGTCTAAGCTGTCTGGGTCGTCTTTAAAACCCTTGCCGATGGCACATTCATAAATATCCACTGGCCATGAATTGGTGGCATTTTGAATCACCGTTACAGGCCGGTGAAACAGGTGTGCGAGATAGGCTCCATTCAATTTTGCAACGTCTTCATTGGTAGCAATTCCATTGATAAAGAACCAGTGTTCGCCAGGAAAACTCGATACCCCGCCATACTCATCAGGTTGTCGGAAGAAACTGGTGGGCCGCCAAAATCTTCGATTGATAGCGGTTGGGAAGAGTGTTCTGGCCCAACCGGGTGGGGTTACCGCATACGATGGAATAGTGATATCCATCAGGAAGCGCGCTGTAGTCAGCAACTGCCATGGATTGATGATGTTGTACTCGGAAAACCTGCGATGGGGTGGAAGCCAGCTCAAGGGAGCACCAAAGACCGAGCGAAAATAGTTTGAAGGGCTCAGGCGCAGGGCTTCAAGGGCCACCTCCGCCAGGTCACGAAACCTGTTGGCCGACGGCCAAGGTGCTGTAGTGAGAAGGTCTACAACCCCTATATTGCCTATTGCGCTACTTTTGCCGGGATTCATCAATTATTCCTCCTGCCTCACAAAATTAAAATATTTCCAATATGCACTAAAAGTATAGGCCGAATAGTAGCTATTTTCCCGGAAATATGGGGCTATTAAGTTAGCTGATGTCTTTGCTTTTCTCCCGTTATCTCCAAAGTCCAAACTGATGGGTGTTACTGCTCATTTATGCGCCATGCAGGCCGAACTGACCTTGCACCTTACCCAGCCCCCAAATCCCCGGACCGCAGCAATATTCCAGAATTGGACTATACTTAATTTAGGTCGTAGGGATAATTA
>CBDTVJ010000687.1:0-1523 GCA_965363655.1 uncultured Halieaceae bacterium
CTTTTTTGGCGTGCATGCTCTAGCTGGTAGATGGCCGAATCCGGCCGGTTACTGCTGCCCCAGCGTCCAATCAATGCATAGAGTTCGCCCAAGGTCTGATGATATTCGAATATCTTGCCGTCACGAGCACCGGCAATAGCGGCACCTTTGCTGGTAAACAGGTCTAGCTGGTAGTCTTCCAATGCATCGTTTATCTTGTCGTACCTGTTTTCTTCTGCGTACATCAAAACCAGGCCGCGAACGGCTGCCGGATCGATCTCCCAGGGCAGCAACGTGGCTGATAGCCGAAAATAACCATCCGCCAACTGAATTGCTCCCGATGTTTTCGCACGACTTCCCAGGGAACGGATAAGCGCCTGAAAACCCTGTGTTGGCCAGAGGCCCAGGCTGCGGTCATCATTTCTCCGACCCTTTTTACGCCACCAGCGGTAATCCGATTCGTTAAGTGGTAGTCCTCTGTGCAGTCGATTGATTTCCGCAGCGCCACCGCCAAGAAAGCTGTCCTTAGCGATTGCAGCGATTCGAATGCCCGTGGGGGAATGGGGAAACGATTCCAAACTGTAGGTTTCCTTGGCAAGGGCAGCGCACACGATGGTGAGAAACTCAATGCGATCTGAATCGGGTATTCCCGCGCTATTTTCTAAAGCATCAAGCGCACCGTCCGCAACCTGCTGAACATAACCCGCATCAAGCAATTCCCACAAGTACTGCGAGAGCTGATCCAGGCCGTGTTTAATGTAACTGCTCGCGATCGTTTGCTGAAATTCAGAAGACAACGGCTGCTCTTTTATGATCTGTGTATAGACACTCTTCGCCTTCTCCCATTCACCGGTGTGCTCAAGAAGTTGAGCATAATTCTTGAGGTAGAGTCCTTGACGGGAGTCGGCGGCGGCAATCGCCTTCTCAAAAAGACTGGCGGAACGCTGAAAGTAACGCGGGGCTCTGTCAGCCCGTCCACTTTCCTGCGCCTCGATACCCATTTGCTTGTAAATCTTTGCAAGATTGTTGGCTGCGGCGCTTGAATCCGGGTTTGCTTTCAGGTATCCCGCGTATAGTCTGGCTGCGCTACGCAATAGTGTTATACGTGTTTCCGGGTCCGGTTCCCGAACTGACATCTGCTGCCGGGCGACAGCCTGGCGAAAATTGAGGCGGGATTTCAATTCAGCGTCAGTAGCCTGTGAAGAGCCTGCCGAAAATAATTCGACAGCTTCTTCGTAGCGACCACCTTTGAGGGCGCCACGACCTTGTTCCTCAAGCTCTATTGCCTCTTCATCCTGGGCCCATAAAACCGGGCTCGTTGCTAAAATGCAGTAAGCAATGACTGCTTTGAGTACGACTCGAAGACTTTGCTGTTTTTTCATGTCGTTCCTCCTCACAGGTCCGGCTCAAGGACTACGTCACCATCGGTGGCGGAGTCTCCTGCCAGGCTCGGGCTGTAGGTAATCATGTAAACCTTGACTTCACTCGCTGAGTTTATGATGTCAGACAGCTCCTTTGGAGGGGCCCACAATGGTGTGGGAATA